>NZ_JAZHOC010000047.1:0-69856 GCF_036553575.1 Methylobacter sp. Wu1
AAAAACAATCTGCTTCTCAAAGTTGGAAACCCTGCATGATACGGTCATCGGATTACTGATTAACAAGGTTGAATTTGGCTTGGATATTCATGCCAAATTACAGATTTAACCCACTACCAGATAATCTTCAGGTTTATCAGGATCACAATGAAAAAACAGAAGCATGGCCGATACTGGATGATAAACGTCATCAGGAAGCTGCCTTGAGGTGGGCGCGGCAGGATAATTTTTCTTATGGCATCACCGGAAATATTGAGGAATGGCATTATAAAACCGGCGTTGGCGGAGAACCTGCCGTTGGTTTAAGCCTCCGCATTATCGAAATTCCTTCGGGCAGGGTGGTATGGTCAGCCACCGGCGCTAAATCCGGCTGGGGGGCGGAAACGGTTAGCGGTACAGCGCAAAAGTTGCTTGATAGTTTATTGTCGAATCTGGAAATCAATAAGTTTTGATGATTTCTAAAAACCAGAGTGTGGGGTACATATGAAATTGACTTTAGCGGCTTCTAGATTGTTGGTATTAAAGACGGCTTGGCTGGAAACGCTGGTTTTGACAGGGATATTGCCTGCTGTTGGTTATGAAGTAAATGCCGCAGATCCATTCTATCTGAATAATCGTTTTCCATGGTTGATGCTTGCGCCTTTACTGATCAGCTTGAGGTATGGATTTATCTTCGGCATGAGCAGTGCTGTTTCACTGATAAGCGTATTGGCTCTCGGCCGGTATCTGGACTGGCCAATTGTGCCAGTCTTTCCGGTAGAGAGAGCGGTCGGCATGATACTGATCACAATGATCGCAGCAGAGTTTCAGGATATCTCCCGGCAAAAATTGCAGCAACTGCAGCATAAATATCACTACCTCAAGCTGAGAATGGATGAGTTTTCCCGTACTTATCATGTGCTTAAAGGGTCTCACAGTTTGCTGGAGCAGCAGGCAGGCAACCATAAAAAAAGCATGCGCAATGTACTGCTGGATCTTCAAAGGCAGGTTCTGTCTTTAGCAAAGAATGACGGTGAGCCGCTCAGTGGTATAGGCGATCCTATACTGAACCTCTTCAGTGAATATGGCAGCATTCTGACCGCCTCTCTTTACGCTGTCTCGGAAGATCGCAAGATAAACTCACACCCTGCCGCTTGCCTGGGAAAACCACCGGCTCTCTGGCCTGCCAATCGCTTAATAAAAGAAGCCCTGAAAACAGGGCATGTCACCAGCATTCAGACC
Organism: Methylobacter sp. Wu1; assembly: GCF_036553575.1. Lineage (NCBI taxonomy): Bacteria > Pseudomonadati > Pseudomonadota > Gammaproteobacteria > Methylococcales > Methylococcaceae > Methylobacter > Methylobacter sp. Wu1. Next base: position 1,222 of record NZ_JAZHOC010000047.1, read on the forward strand.
TTTGATGAGGAGATGGAGCATGAGATTCTGGTCGTTATTCCTCTGATAGATGTCTTTCAGAGAATCTGGGGCGTGGTAATTGTCAATGAAATGTCAATGTTCGCCTTGCAGAAAAATACCCTGGACCTGCTTTCGCTGTTGGGGGGGCATATAGGCGACCTGATCAAGCGTCGCGCCGGAGGCAATTTGTTAGACCAAGACGTAGAGCTGGAATTCGAGTGCGAATTGCGGCGCACTCTGGAAGAGGTGAGAAGTTTTGAAGTTGCCGCGGCAATGGTTGTCAGTATTGTTAACTCTGAGGCGTTATATGATGCGCTTATGTCTATCTTTCGCGCTGAATGCCGAGGACTTGATAAGGTATTGACTTTTCGGGATAACTTAGGCCGGCAGGTAATTATTCAACTCTTGCCGCTAACGGATGAAAATGGCCTAAAGGGTTTTCTTTCCCGCCTCAATTTGAGAGATGTCCTGGATAAAAAGACTTCCTTGACAAGCTTTGAAGAAGATAAGGCGTTCCAAATCCTGGATTCCAATGTTGCTATTTATAGCTGGATATTAAGTGATAAACACTCGCCCGAAAAGGTGTTGTCAAAAATCGAGCAGCTTTGTCAGCATGATATATCGATCCATAGAAACGGAGATTATTCTCATGCCGGCTTTCCTGCTTAAAGTATTCTTTTTAATCGCGGCATTGGGATTGGAAATGACCAGCATAGGGATGATGATAATGAGTGATCGTTTGCCGGAAAGCGACTTGCTTATTATGCTGCTTTTGCATCTGAGCGCCTGTATCGTAATTGCTATAGCGTTGCCTACGCTATTGAGATTTTTCCACCCAGCATCCAGACTGATAACAGTCCTGTTCTTTTTTATGATCGCTTTTTACATGCCGGCGCTAGGTATGTTGGGACTGGTTCTCTCGCTGGTCCCTGGGTTACATTTCAGTAAAGCGACAGCTCAGGAATTGCCGCTACGTTTTAGCGGTGTTCGGGAATTTTCTGATGCGCCGGCCAGCCATGGCTTACATTCTAAGAATATGACTGCCAGTCTGGAAGGCTTATTGCGCTCACAAAATCCTTGTAAACGTTTGAGCGCAGTCTATGCAACCCTCAAGCTTGAAGACAAAGATGCCATTCCTTTGCTGAAAATGGCGCTGCGGGACCCGGTTGACGATATACGTCTGCTCGCTTATGCGTTAATAGACCGCAAGGAACAGCGGATCAGTGAACGCATTGAACGGGCCAGGCAAAGCCTGGAGAACAATAAAACCCGTAATGTTCGGCATCTATACAAAAGCATAGTCAAGGATTACTGGGAACTGGCGCATCTGGGTTTAGTGGAAGGCGAGACACTGGTTTACGTGTTGAATAAAGCGCGTGAATATCTTGAAAGCGGCCTGCAACACTATCCAAGAGACCGAGGATTGCACCTTCAATACGCCAAGTTATTGTTGCGATTGGGAGAGCATCAGCTGGCCTATGATGAATTTAAAGCGGCGGAGGCTCTGGGCGTTGAGCGGAAGCGGTTGTTGCTCTATTACGCGGAGATAGATTTTTTACGCCGGCGATACGGTGAAGTGAAGCGGCATATGCGGGCGGTCGATTGGGTTACGGCTCGTCCACAGATCCAGGCGGCCATGTGTTTCTGGCAAGGGAAAAGAGAACTGCATGGCTAATCGCGACGCTGATATCACGCTTTTGTTGGAAGGCACATATCCTTTGGTTAGAGGCGGGGTGTCGGGATGGGTCCATCAGATCATTCAGGGCTTGCCGCAATTCAAATTCTCATTGATATTTTTAGGCTCAAAATCCAGCGACTACGAAGAACCCAAATATGCGCTTCCCAGCAATGTAGTGCATCTGGAGTGCCATTATTTGTGGGATGGTGCATTCGCCTCCAGGCCCAAAGCCCGCCCAGGCAATAACGCCTATTTTCTGAAGGCTGAAAAATTTCATGAATGGTTCAGGAATCCCCGCATTGGTTACGATGACGAGTTGGCGCGGCAGGTTTTGACGGGGCTTGGGCAAGACTCAGGTTGCACTGCCGAAGATTTTTTCTACAGTGAAGCGGCGTGGGAGCAGCTTTGTGCAAGTCACCAACGCTTTTGCGCCGAGAGTTCATTCATTAATTATATTTGGACTGTTCGGGCCATGCATGCGCCGCTGTTTAAACTGGCGTCTATTGCCCAAAACCTAACAGTAACGACAGGTCTCTTTCATTCTGTCTCGACAGGTTACGCCGGTTTCCTCGGGACCATCCTGCGCCATACGACCGGAAGGCCTCTGATTCTGACGGAACACGGGATTTATACTAAAGAGCGAAAAATAGACCTCCAATCCATTTTTATTAGAGAACATCGCGATTATTTAAGCGATGCGCCCGATAAGGGGATGAAATATTACGACCAGCTCTGGATTCACTATTTCGAGTCCTTAGGACGCCTGACCTACTGCAATGCAAACCCCATCATCAGCCTCTATGAAAGAAACCGGCAACGGCAGATTGCCGATGGCGCAGATGCCGCGCGTACCAAGGTAATACCCAATGGCATGAATGTCGCCCAATTTGTCGCGCTGCGCGAGCGGCGCCCAGACAAAATTCCTCCTGTCATCGGATTGCTCGGTCGCATCGTACCGATAAAGGATATAAAAACCTTTATCCGGGCCATGCGGTCTGTTGTCTCCCAATTTCCCGACATGGAAGGTTGGATAATCGGTCCTGAGGAAGAAGATCCGGAATATGCGTACGAATGCAAAAGTCTGGTGCATAACCTTGGTCTGGAACGAAATGTGCGCTTTCTGGGGTTTCAAAAAATAAGCGATATTCTTCCGCAAGTAGGCTTGCTGGTCCTCACGTCGATCAGCGAGGCTTTCCCGCTAGTGCTGCTGGAAGCCTTCGCCAGCGGCATTCCTGTCGTGACCACCGACGTAGGGGGATGCCGCGAAGTGATAGAGGGGAACAGTGAAGAGGATCGCGCGTTAGGCGCGGCCGGAATTGTGGTGCCAATCGCTGATCCGGAAGCCGTTGCCCGAGCCTGCATCGCCTTGTTGACGGATGAGGCGAAGTGGTATGCGGCCCAGCGCGCCGGCATAAGCCGGGTTGAACGCTATTACACGGAGGATATCGTGTTATCCGATTATATGAAGCTTTACACTGAGGCGCTGGAGTCATAATGGCGGGCATCGGGTTCAGGCTACGCGCTTTAATGAATAACGAGAGTTTTACCGGGCTGATACAGGCCTATGGCTTTGCCGGCATTATCAGTTCAGGGCCATGGGTGCTCTCTATTCTTGGCATCCTGCTAATTGGCGTATTGAATGCGGAAAATCCATCCGCGCAGCCATTTATCGGCGAATTTCAGATATCGGTTACTTACCTGATGGCATTTTCGCTGTTGCTGACCAGTCCGCTGCAATTAATATTTGCGCGTTTTGTTGCAGACAGAACCTACGAAAAAAAGGAAGACCTGATACTGCCCAACCTGTTGGGGGTCATTCTGGTGGTGACTATTGTCAGCGGATCATTGGCCGTAGTACTGCTGAGCATTTTTTTCAAGGGGTCCGTATTGTACCGGCTGCTGATGCTGACCGGTTTTGTCATTCTTTCTGTAAGCTGGATAGTCATGATAATTTTATCGGGGCTGAAAGCTTACGGCGGCGTCTTGTTAGCCTTTCTGGCGGGGTATGGCTTTACGTTAGCGGTTTCCCTTAAATTGAAAGCGTTTGGATTGGTAGGCTTGTTGGGCGGTTTTATCATCGGGCAAGGCATGCTGCTCTTCATTCTCTTATATTTAGTCTTGCGAACATACTCCAGCAAGCAATTGATTGCTTTTGATTTTCTGAAACGAGACCAGATCTTCCTGAGCTTGGCCGCGACCGGTTTTTTTTATAACTTGGCAATTTGGGCGGATAAGCTGCTTTTCTGGTTCAATACCCGGACCAGCATCGTGATCATTGCGCCGTTGCGAGGCTCCGAGCTTTATGACCTGCCGATTTTCCTGGCCTATCTTTCTATTTTGCCTGGCATGGCGGTATTTTTGCTCCGCATGGAGACGGATTTTGCCGAACGCTATGAAAAGTTCTACCGCTCTATTGCTGAAGGTGCGCCATTGCATCGTATTTTCCAGATCTACGGTGACATGACTTGGGTGATCCGCCGCGGTTTTTTTGAAATTTTTAAAGTGCAAGGCATGACGGTCATCATACTGCTGGCAGTCGGCGAGGGACTCTTGAACTGGGTGCACATCTCCCCAAATTATCAAATGTTGCTCAGCATTGATTTAGTGGCGGTAGGCGTTCAGGTCTTGTTGCTGGCCGTATTGAACCTGCTGTTTTATTTCGATTATCGTCTAGACGCTCTCTATTTGAGCCTGTTATTTGCGCTGTCGAATATATTTTTTACCGTACTGACTCAATATCTCGGGCCGGCATTTTATGGCTATGGCTTTGCGGGAAGCGTGGTATTAACGGCGCTGGCCGGCCTGATCGTTATATCCCGGCGGCTCGATAAGCTGATGTATGCAACATTTATGCTGCGTTGATACGTGTTGACGTTGTTTTTTCATTAGAAATAAAGAGTGGCATCGATATGTCTTCAATCCCCAAAACCTTCTGCCATTACGCCAAGTCTGCAACAAACACCAGCGCTAGAATCATGGTTTATTTATTGGCTTGTCTCGCCGGCTCGGATATTTACGCCAATCCAAGTACCGCCTTTTTTTACGGTAAACCCATGCCTGTCGATCTGCTATCGCATTTTGAACAAGTCGTGGTTGAACCGGAAAATATCGATAATATTGATCCGCTTACCGCTAAAGGCATTCAGGTTTTTGCCTACCTGAGCGTCGGTGAGATTAATCCAAGCCGTACCTGGCACGCAGAAATTCCTAAGCATTGGCTGTTGGGGAAAAATACCGACTGGGGGAGCAGTATTGTCGATTTAAGCAAGAAAGAGTGGCGCGACCATCTCATCAACAAACAGATCGCGCCGCTGTGGCAGCGCGGATATCGCGGTTTTTTTTTAGACACGCTGGATAGCTATCAACTGATAATCAAAGATCCCAGGCATCGTCTGGTTCAACAGCAAGCCCTAATCGATCTTATTCGAACCATACATCGCCGCTTTCCAGGCATTCAATTGATCCTTAACAGAGGTTTTGATTTATTGCCCCATATAGGCAAATATGCCGTGGCTGTTGCGGCGGAATCGCTATTTCAACGCTGGAACGCCGTATCGAACAGTTACAGTGAAGTGCCGGAATCGGACCGCGCCTGGTTGCTGAAAAAACTGAATGAAGCGCATGACCAGTACGGCCTTCAGGTTATTGTTATCGATTATGTACCACCCAAACAGAAAACATTGGCGCGGGACGTGGCTAACCGGATAGCGGCATTGGGATTTACCCCTTGGGTCTCAAACCCGCCAATGGACATGCTGGGGATAGGCAGTGTGGAAGTTTTTCCGAGGCGGATTCTGGCCCTTTATGATGGGCGGGATCAGTCGGATGGACTGCAGAATTCCGAAGTGCATAAATTATTGGCGATGCCCTTGGAATACCTGGGTTATACACTGGAGTACGCGGATGTCCGTAAAGGACTGCCGAGTTACTGCCTGGCAGGGCGATATGCAGGCATAGTGACCTGGTTTAACAGTGATGAATGGCCGCAATCAGAATCCTATAAATCATGGCTGATACGCCAGTTGGACGATGGCATGAAAGTCGGCGTATTTGGCAGGCTAGGTTTTAAGGCAGACGACATGTTCCTGCAATCTTTGGGCCTTAGAACCATACAGGGCAAACTAAAAAAACCGTTGAAGATCGCTCACAGCGATGATCTTATCGGCTATGAAGCAAAACCCCATATAAAACTGCGAGAGTTGACACCGTGGGAAGGCGTCGATCCTGCCCTCAAACAGCACTTGAGTCTTGCCGATCAAAAAGGGCGGCGGCTGGCGGCGGTGCTGACGGGCAAATGGGGCGGCGCGGCCTTGCATCCTTATGTTATTGAAACCGGCTTTCAGGGGCGGCAGCGTTGGCTCATCGATCCCTTTAAATTTTTGACACAGGCGCTCGATTTGCCGCCTATGCCAGTGCCCGATGTCACTACGGAAAAAGGCAAAAGGCTGCTTTTGATACAGATCGATGGCGACGGCGCCGCTTCCGTGGCGGAAATGCCCGGTTCGCCGCTGGCGATGGAAGTGATTCGCGATCAAATCCTGCAAGTCTACCCATGGCCAACGACGGTTTCCGTCATTGAAGGCGAAATTGGATCGAAAGGGGCGTTTCCCGGCAAAGCCGCGCAACTGGAAAAAGTGGCGCGGGATATTTTTACTCTCAAGCATGTTGAAATAGCCAGCCACTCTTACAGCCATCCATCGGCATGGGTCGAGAAAGCCAATGTCGATACTGGCGGCGATGACTATCGGCTTGCTATTGCTGACTATCAGTTTGATTTAAACAGGGAAATTGTCGGTTCCGTGGACTATGTCAACAGACAGCTGGCTCCTGGGCATAAGCAGGTGCGCGTCTTTCTCTGGTCAGGCGACGCTTTAGCGGCGGACGATGCGCTGGCGCTGACAAAAACGCTTGGATTGGAAAATATAAACGGCGGGGGCGGAGCGAGCGTTACCCGGAGCGAATCAACGATAACCCGTGTCCCCCCTCTGGGATATCCGAGCAACGAAAATTTTCAGGTTTATGCGCCTATTGCCAGCGATCATGTCTATACAGGCTGGTGGCGGGGGCCTTTCTCCGGCATGCGAAGAGCGATTGAAACTTTTCAGCTTACGGATTCGCCTTTACGCCTCAAACCAATACATATCCATTATCATTTTTACTCAGGCAGTAAGACGGCCGCTATTAAAGCGCTTAAAGAAGTTTACGATTGGACGGCCAAGCAGGAAACATGGCCAATTTTGATGAGCGAATACATCCGTAAAGTAAAAGCTTTTCAAAATGTCACCATAGCGCGCCATCAGGATGGGGCATGGGATATACGAGGTCTGGGCGACTTACGTACGCTACGACTGGCTTCTGCTGCAGGTAATCCTGAGCTACAGCGTTCCAAGGGGGTAATGGCTATTCATGAGCTTCCGCAGGGAAGATATATCAGCTTGTCACCCGCAATAGACGGACAAGTTCTTCTCTATATGGCTTCTAGCCTCTTTTCTTCTCCTTGATTATTACCTATGAAAGGCCAGGAAGCGTTCTCAATTAAGCCGGATGATCATGGAAACGTCTCCGGCAGGGATAGATGTTGTCCCTGCCCCGGACAGATCCGTGCGAGCGACACTACCGCGGGCCGCAAACGGATGGGTGTTAATACCGTGCTGCCGACCGTATGCCGATTGCTTTAGACCGCTATGTTGCCAAGCTTCAATATGGTCAGCCACTGTTTCGATAATGCCATTGTTCAGCCTCGTCAAAAAGGACAGGCATGAACGGTATGGCGCCGTTAGAACAGGTGGAGCGTTTGGATGCTTACTGAATATTCCACCACGAAGATCTCGAAAGACTGCCGGGATGCAGGCGGTAGAGCACCAACAGTAGGCGCTTTAGGCGACGTAGGAGCAGTTGCCGAGGAGCAAATATCTACCCGTGCGGTCGTTCGTGATCTCTGCGTTTTTATGGAATATCAGGGCTAACTGCGCCTGAAAATCATCAAGGTAATGTCATCTTGGAACGATTCGGTCTGGCTGAATTGTTTCAGCTGTTCGAGCAGGGCTTCGATAATCATTTGAGGCGATTGCTCTGCGTATTGAATCAGAATGTCGTTGACGCGTTTCAGGCCGAAAAATTCGCCCTGGATGTTTTCGGCTTCGGTTATTCCGTCCGTATACAGCAGGATCAGATCGCCTTGCGCAAGCGTCGTGGTCTTTTCCTCGAAATCGACATGTTCCCGTATGCCCAGTATCAGTCCGTCGGCGTCAAGCTCCCGGCATTCGGATTCGGAGGGATTGAACAGCAAGGGCGGCGGGTGTCCGGCATTGGCAAAGCGCAGCTGGTGGCTGCGAATATCGTATTGCAGGTAAAACAGGGTGATGAAGTAGTCCGAATTTTCCAGGTCTTCGTAAAGGAATTTATTGAGGAGCCTTAGCGTCTCGGCCGGCGTTTCCAGCCCGGCGGCGCGCGTCCTGATCGCGCTGCGGGCTTCGACCATGAACAGGGCGGGGCCGATGGAATGGCCCGAAACATCGGCGATGATCATGTCCAGGCGGTTTTCATTGCGGATGAAATAGTCGAAATAGTCGCCGCCGACCTGATTGGCGGGCAGGCAGAAACCGGTCACTTCAAAATGCTCCGATTTGATCGATGACGTCGGCAGCAAGGACGCCTGTATCTGGCGGGCGATTTTGATTTCGCTCTGGGCGATCGCCAGTTTGACCTGGGTCTGGCGGATCTGCTGTTCCGCGGCTTTGCGGTCCGTGATGTCGTGTATGAAGCCGCTGAAAATACAGGTATTGCCCAGTTTCAGGGGAGAAATGCTGAGCTCGACAGGAAATTCGGAGCCGTCGCGGCGCAGGGCCACATGTTCGAACTGGCGATTCAGCAAGGGGCCGACGCCGGTCTGTAAAAAATGCTCCAGGCCTTTCTGATGCGCATTGCGGAACCGCGGCGGGATAATCAGGTCTTTAACCGGCTGGCCTACCGCTTCATCATGAGTCCAGCCGAGCATTTTTTCGGCGCGGTGATTCCAGTCCGTAATGAGGCCTCTGTCATCCATGATCACGATGGCGTTGATGGAGCTGTCGATGATCAGGCGCGTGCGCTTCTCGCTGTCGATCAGGGCATCATGAAAATGTTTCTGGGCGGTAATGTCGCGGTCGACGCCGCGCCATTTGATCAGTTTTCCTTGGGCATTGAAAAGCGGCAGGCCTGTCGATTCGGTCAGCACCTCATGACCGTCTTTATGCCGGTAATGGTTGGTCAAGGCGCGGAAAGGCTCGCGCACGGCAACGTAGATCTGCAGGTCGGTTTTGTCCCGGTCCGTTAGCAGTTCGGTATAGTGTTTGCCGATGACTTCCTCGGGCTTAAAGCCGAGAATCTGGTTGACGGCCGTGCTGCTGTAGATGTAATAACCGCCGGGGTCCTGCTCCCACAGCCATTCGCCGGCTATTTCCGCCATTTGCCGGAAACGCTCCTCGCTTTCGCTTAGCGCCAGTTCGGCTTCCTTGCGTAGCGTGATGTCTTCCGCCACGGAGATGAAATGCGTGATTTCTCCTTGCATGTTTCTGATGGCGCTGATGTTTTCATAGGCCCAGTAAACCTCGCCGTTTTTCTTTTTGTTTTTGATTTCGCCGCGCCATTCGCCCTTGACAAAAAGCATTTCCCACATGGCCTGATATTGCTCCGGAGAGGTCTCGCCGGATTGCAGTATTCTGGGATTCTGGCCCAGCACTTCGTCCGGCGCGTAGCCGGTAAGTTCGCCGAACTTCGGGTTGATGTATTCAATGCGGCCGCTCGTGTCCGTGATGACGACAGCGCTGGCGCTTTGCTCCAAGGCCCGGTGCATCATGAACAGTTCCTTGTCGATGCGCTTTCTGTCGCTGATATCGTGAATCAGAAGCACGATATTGATGTCTTTTGCATCCTGGTCGGGCAGGACGGACAGCGAAACCAATGCCTGAATGCTGTTGTGGTCTTTCGTGATGATGTCGCATTCCAGATTCTTGGCCGGGGTTGCGCCGGTCAAACAGGCCTGGACAGTTTGCTCCAATTCCGGGAGGGCTTCGGCGGAATAGACGATATTCAAGGGCTTATCAATCAGTTCTTGTTCGCTGTAGCCTAAAAGAGCCGCTGCGGAAAGATTGATTTTTTTGATGCGCGGCATAAATGCCGCTGCAGAGCGATCCAGCTCAATAATAATGAGATTGAAGTTGAGGCTGTCTATGAGTCGATGCATTATTATGCTAAGGCTGGCCGGAAGAAAGTGCATGTCTTCCGGATACAAAAGGAATAGCCATTATCGCCATCGTGCGCTTATGCATCCGATTCCTGATGCCGGAGCGGTTTTTAGTCGCCCGGCATGGCAAAAGGCGTTTCAAAAATGTTGTTTTCTTTAGCGCCCAAAAGAATGGCATCCTGTTTGACCTCCTTAATGACAGACGGATCACCGCAGAGAAATAACTGCCAAAGGGACAAGTCCTCAATCGTGCCGAAGGCCATTTCGCTGGTTGACTTTTCAGGCACATCGAGCGCTACGTTAACGGGACTTTTGCCGTGGATGAAATGGGTGTAGCTGAAATTCGGGTATTCCGTCTGCAGCGCCATCAACTCCGGAATCAGATAGTATTCGTCGGGGCTGTGCGTCTGATGAAACAAGCGTATGTCGCCCTTGTGCCCGTGTTTTATCAGCGCATCGCGCAATATGCCGTATAGAGGCGCCAGTGCAATGCCCGTGCCAATCAGCATAATGGGCTGGCTGAGATCGCCGGGCAGATAGAAACAATCGCCCGATGCGGGACTGATTCTTACCTGATCGCCGACCTGGAGTTCGCCATAAATCCAGGGAATCAGCGCGCCGTGCGATGTCAGGCTGATCTGTAATTCAAGAAAATCATCGAGTCCCGGTACGCTGGACAGACAATACATGCGCCCGACGCCTTCATTGTTATAGAGCGTCAGGCATTGGCCGGCATAATAGTCATAACCTTCTTCGGGAAGGTACAGGCGCAACCGGATGATCGTGTCATTTAATTGGTCTTTGGCAGCCAGATAAGTTCTGATTTTTTTAACGGCTGGTGACACCGCAGGCGTCTTCATTCTTTTTTAGTCCTCATTTTTACGTTAATTTTTTATTCATATAGCTTTAAGTTTAGTTAAATGTGGCCTAATTGCCTGAACTCAACCTGAACTACGTGATGATGTTGATAGTCCCACTGCCATCAGACCAAAAACAGACGGGCTGGTTCATGAAAATTCTGACCGTAAACGACATACAGAGACTGATAGACATAGTCGGCATTGAATCGTTTTTCAGCCGGCTGCTCATTGCATTAAAGCAAGATTTTGCCCGCTGGCCCGCGTTTTACAAGTCGGCCCGCCATGCCACGCATTATGCGCACGGCGTTATCGAACTGATGCCCTGTTCGGATGACAGGTTATACGCGTTCAAATATGTGAACGGTCATCCCGGCAATACGGCGGAAGGCAAACTCAGCGTCATCGCCATCGGCCAGTTAAGCGAAGTGGCTTCGGGGTATCCGCTTATGATCTGCGAGATGACGCTGCTGACCGCTTTCCGGACGGCCGCTGCCGGCGTGCTGGCGGCGAGCTATCTGGCCCGGCCGGACTCCGATGTTTTAGCCGTTATCGGCACCGGAGCGCAATCGGAATTTCAGGTGTTGGGTTTCAACGGCGTTTTCCCGCTACGGCAGATACGCTTCTTCGATTTGGATATCGGAGCCATGCGCAAATTTGCCAGGAATCTACTGGCTTATCCGTTTGAGCTTGTGCCGTGCCGCAGCATTAAAGAGGCTGTGCGGGGTGCCGGCATCATTGTCACGGCTACGGCGGCAAAAAAGCGCCAGTCGCTGTTTGCACTGGAAGATGTCGCGCCCGGCGCTCATATTCAGGCAGTGGGCGGCGATTGCCCCGGCAAGACCGAATTGAGCCATGCTTTACTGTCGGCGGCCAAGCTGGTTGTCGAATATATGCCGCAGGCCCTGGTGGAAGGTGAAGTGCAGCAGTGCGACGCAAGCCATGTTCATGCCGAGCTGTGGGAGCTGGTCGGCGGGCATAAGCCGGGGCGGGAGAACACGCAGGAGATTACCGTGTTCGATTCGGTCGGGTTCGCGCTGGAGGATTTCTCGGTTCTGCGCCTGGTGTACGAACTGGCCTGTGAGCATCATTTGGGCACGGATATGCCGCTGATTCCGGAACTGGACGATCCCAAGGACTTGTTTGGGCTGTTGTCGGCATAAAAGGCTTCGATGATGGGTCTGATCAGGTCCAGCGTTTTGTTGTCCTGATCGTTTTCCGGATTGTATTCGCTGATTTCCAGGCCGCATATTTTATCGTTCCGGTTTACCGACCTGAGCGCGGCCATGAGTTCAGCCGCTCTGAAGCCGCCCGGCGCCGGCGTTTCGACGCCGGGCGCATCGATGGGATCGATGAAATCCAGATCGATGCTGATGCCGATCATGAGGCAGGTCCGGCTTAGCTGTTCCATTGCCCCCTGCAATGTCTGCGCGAGACTGGTGATCTGGTCGGCGAAAATAATCCGGACGCCCGCTTCTTGCAATAAAGCGTATTCCTCCTGTTCATAGCTGCGGATACCGATCTGGATCAGGTTTTGCGGCTTGATGAAACGGTCGGCCGGATACAGGCCCGACAGGCGGGCATCGGCCCTGCCCAGCAGAGCCGATACGGGCATGCCGTGGATGTTGCCGGAAGGGGATGTTTCAAAGGTATGGGCATCCATGTGCGCATCGATCCAGATCAGCCCCAGCTCTTCATTTTCCGGCAGCGCCTTCAAAACGCCCGGCCACGTGCCCATGGCGCAGGAATGGTCGCCGCCGACCACCAGGAAAGGCCGGCGGGCTTCGGCCCAGTGCCGGGTGAATTCGCTGGCTTGCCGGTTGAGGCGGCGCAGCCTGTCATCTTTTGTGCCTTTGTTGTCAGGATGCACGATATGCCATTGCAGTTGCAGGCCGCCGTTCCGCATAGGTTGCCTCGCCAGGCCGTCGCGCAGTAATTCGGCCGCGTAGCCGCATAGCCGCATGGGGCCGCCCAGGCAAGAGGCAATCCCTAGTGTTTGTAGAATAGTCATACCAATTCCTCCTGAAAAAGAGCCGAGATGATCAACTGATGTTACGCAACTGTAGGGTCGAATTCATTCGACCCGGGACAAACGTCCGTGTACCGATCTCTTAATCAAGGCTCTTTTGAACCTTAGAGTCGATTCAAGTCGCTTTTATCAAGATAGGCTTGCCATGCAATAAATCGGCCGGCAAGTCTTCATGCGCTTTTCTGGTATTTTTCTGCGTAAAAGATGCATTTCCCGCGAAAGACATGCCCCGGTCGCTCCATATTGATGAGGAAGACCTTAAGAATTGATTGTGCCTTGTTTGCCTGATACCTTACAATTTGACTGGGTGAATATAAAAAAAGTCGTCGGGTGATTCTGGTCGCCCCAAAAGTCGCCCTTAAGGTTAGTAATCATTTTGGAGTATGGTATGTTTAAAATTCGTTCGCTGGTTTCAGCGATAATGCTCGCTGGCAGCATTTCTGTCGCTTCAGCCTGGGAAGCTTTGCCTACAGCAGCGCCTGAACCGGCTGATAACCCCTCCTCGGAAGCTAAAATCGAGCTGGGTCAAATCCTGTATCACGATCCGCGTTTGTCTTCGACCGGTACTGTTTCCTGCGCATCTTGCCACAACACTATGTTAGGCGGTGAAGATAACCGGCCGAATGCGATGGGTGTCCATGGCAAAACCGGCGGCCGCAGTGCGCCGACCGTCTGGAATGCCGCATTCAGCAAAGTCCAGTTCTGGGATGGCCGGGCGCCCACTCTGGAAGCCCAGGCTGCAGGTCCTGTGACCAATCCTATCGAAATGGGCATGAAAAACTGGGATGAAGTCGTAGCACGGCTGAAATCCATTGATGGCTATCAAGAGCTATTCGAGAAAGCGTTCGGCAAAAATTCAATTTCCAAGGACAACGCGACCAAAGCGATTGCCGCTTACGAGAGAACTTTGATTACGCCTAACAGCCCTTATGACCAATATGTCAGAGGCGATGAAACTGCTTTGACGGCTCAACAGGTCCGCGGCATGAAGAAATTCGAAGAAGTAGGCTGCACGAGCTGTCACAGCGGTCCCGCCTTCAACGGCGAGGGAGCGTTCCAACGGTTCCCTGTGGCTAAAAACAGCAGTTTCGAAGCAAAACATCATTTCACGAAAGATAAAGGTCTGGCCGAAGTCAGCCAAAATCCTGCCGATGAGCATTTGTGGAAAGTGCCTACTTTGCGCAATATCGCCCTGACCGCGCCTTATTTCCACAACGGTTCGGTTAAAACGCTGGATTCAGCCGTAGAAATAATGGCAAAACTGCAATTGAGCAAGGAATTGTCCAAAGAAGAAACCGCTGATATCGTGGCCTTCCTGCAAGCGCTGACTGGCGAATTCCCCAGACAGAAAATGCCGGTTCTGCCAGGTACGCACGGCACTACTTTGAACTAAGCCTTTTACAGCTGGGGCGATCCCCGGCACTTGGCTTTATCCGGAAAGGGAGCTTTTAGCTCCCTTTTTTATTGTCAGCTATATGTCGTTATAAATGGATGCTGCCGCGATGCGAGCATCAATCTGCCTGACTACTTCCAGATAGGCTGGGCTGTTGATGGATTCGAAGCGCCTTTTGAATTCAGCCTCATCCATATTTTCAGGCAGATCGCGAGGGTCTGGCATGAAATCGCTGTAATCTTTTATTTTTGACATGGCTTGTTGAATTTTACGGGCATTTTCAGGCGATGAGGTGGCTATTTCACCAAAGCGCGTGCCGGCTTTGTCGGCGGCCAGATCGATAAAGCTGAAGCCGCTGCCTCCTTGGGCATCGCTTAATTCTTTTTCCTCCCCCATGATCTTGGCGACCTGGCCATTGGCCGATGCCGTTAGCGCGGCGGAGCCGATGAAATGTTGGGCCAGATCCACTCTTTTATACAGAAAAGCGGAATAGTGTTGTTTGGCAACCGATTTTGCCTCTGCCGCCGGCAGGAGTTTTTGTGTTTCCAGTTTGTTGACGTAATCATTAACAGTAAAAATCACGATTCTGTTTTCTTCGATGGCATTCTCTAGGTTCGAACGCTGGTAAGCCAGTTCAAACAACGGTTTTAGCAGTTCGGCCAGCGACAGGCGCCAGGCCGGGTCATGATGCGCGATGATCTCGGCCAGTTTTTGTTCATAGATATTCTGCGCCTGGGTATCACTGCTGTGGCCTTGAGTCAGGAAGTTTTTGGCCTGCCGCAATGTTTCGGCATCGGAATTGTAGGTAATGGTCAGTTGTTTGCCGTCTATCTGAACGGCTTTGATGGGACGTGTCGCCAAGATGAAATAGTCATTTAATGACGTATGCCGAATAAAGGTATCGATGACGAAAGCCGCGAGCTTGGCCGGCAACAATAGCTTTCCCGCCTTGAATTTGGTGATGCCGGGCAGCGCATTTTGGCTTTCATTGTCTTCATGGCCTAACCTGAAGCTGATATTCAGGTATTTGCCCAGGTTGTTCTGAGGCAAAGTCATGGTGACATTGAATCTGACTCTGTTGTGCTTCAGTTCTATTTTGACGGCGCTTTTACTGTAGCGGTTCAGCAGGTAATTGCCGGCGAGATTGAGGTCGGCTTCGGTCAGCACGATCGTGTTGATTTCGTCCGGCCGGGTTTTGGCGCCTTCATGCAGAATCTGTTTCGCCCTGACCACGTCATCATGGGTCAGCGACCAGCCCGGTTCGGTTTCCGGCGTATCGCCGATAGCGAACAGGACGAGCATGATGCTGAAAATAACTGATGCACTAAGACAATAGCCCAAGGTTCGTAATAAGGTTTTCATAAAGATGACTTATACAAACTCCAGTTTGAAGCCTGAAGATTTCAAATAGTCGGCTTCCTGAATTAAATCGGCATAGGTCAGCGGCGACTGCGCCAGCCAGTTATCCGGAAACTGCAAACATATTTTGGATTTTACAATGGCTATTTGGAACTCCGGCAGTTGATGCTCGTGGCGGTTGCGGCGCAGCAGTACGGCCAGCCGCAGGATGATGGCCAGATAAGGGGCATCGATGTCCCAGGGATACGGCAAATCGCTAAAACGGGCGCGCGAAAACTTACGCCGGTGCGATCTGACAAGCGTGGCCAATAAGATCTGGTCCTGTCTGGAAAAACCGGCCAGATCGCCATTCTCGATAATGTAGGCGCTGTGCTTATGGTACTGGTTATGCGCGATATCATGACCTATCTCATGCAGATAGGCCGCCCAGTCCAGAAATTGTTCACTGTTTTCGTTGTTGTAAAGGCAGGTCTCGCTGTTCAGTTGCGCCAGCATAGAGTGGATGGTCTGCCTGACGCGCTCGGCATGTTCCTTATCGGTATGATAGCGTTCGGCCAACGTCTGTACGGTCGCCGAGCGAATGTCGCGGTCGTAGATACGGCCCAGTAAATCCTGTATCAGGCCCTCTCTGAGCGCACCGTCGGAGACGGTCATCTGCTCGATGCCAAGGCTTCTGAAGGTGGCGTAGACGATCGCGACGCCGCCCGAAAACACCGGCAGGCGTTCCGGGTCCAGTCCCGGCAGGTCCAGTTCACTGACATGATCGCAACGATTGATATGGACGATCAATTGCTCCAGACCTTCCAGGGTAATACCGTTGTTGCTCCAGTTTTTGGCCATCAGAACCTTGTCGATGGCGCGCAGCGTGCCCGAGGCGCCGATGGCTTCGTCCCAGTTTTTACGCTGGAATTTCTTTTCGAAAGGTTCCAACTGCTGGGCTGCAAAAAGGACGGCTTGAGTCATTGCGCTTTTTGACAATCGGCCGTTCTTGAAAAAGGCATTGCTGACAGAGACGCAGCCCATGGGCAGGCTCTCTTTTTTCTTGGGCGTGGCGTCCTGGCCGATGATGTATTCGGTGCTGCCGCCGCCAATGTCCATCACGAAGCGGAGGTTGGCATTGCTGCCCAGGCTGTGCGAGACGCCCAGATAAATCAGGCGCGCTTCTTCTATGCCGGAAATGATGTCGATGGGCTGATTCAGCGCTTTTTCGGCTCTGGCCAGAAATTGTTCGGCGTTTTTAGCCATGCGCAGGGTGCTGGTGCCGACGGCGCGGACGCTGCCGGGCGGAAAGTTGCGGATTCGCTGGCCGAATCGCTGCAGGCACTCCAGCGCTCTGTTTTGCGTGGCGATATCCAGATTGTGTTTCTTGTCCAGTCCGGACGCCAGTCTGACTGTTTCCTTGAGACGGTCGATCGTTTGCAATTTGCCGTCGGTCAGGCTGCAAACGATCATGTGAAAGCTATTGGAACCCAAGTCCACAGCAGCGACGGTTTCAGGCGGTTTCTTTGGCACGGGCTATCCGGTTTTGTCTACGAAACTTTTAAAGATCTGATAGAATTACAAATTTTTTAGCTATCCATCTCGTACTTTCTAATGGATGCGGCGCTTAATTTAACTTATTTGAAGGCTCCCGTTAAGTGTTAGTTTCAGCATGAAGGCATTATCAATCCGCAATCTCAAAAAAATCTATAGTAATGGATTCGTAGCCTTAAAGGGCATTGATCTCGATGTCGAAGCCGGTGATTTCTTTGCCTTGCTGGGCCCTAACGGCGCCGGCAAATCGACGACGATCGGCATTATCAGCTCTCTGGTTAATGCCACCAGCGGTTCGGTCAGTATCTTCGGTCATGACCTGCAGCACGATAGCGCCCGGGCGAAAAGCTGCATCGGCCTGGTTCCTCAGGAAGTCAATTTCAACCAGTTCGAAACCGTCAAAAACATTCTGCTCAATCAGGCCGGCTATTACGGCATACCACGCAAAATCGCCCTGCAGCGGACCGAGCTCTGCCTCAAGCAAATGGATCTGTGGGATAAGCGCGATACGGTATCGAGGCGCCTGTCGGGCGGCATGAAACGCCGGGTCATGATTGCCCGCGCGCTGGTTCATGCGCCTAAATTATTGATTCTGGACGAGCCGACGGCCGGCGTCGATATCGAAATCCGCCGCTCGATGTGGAAATTGATGCAGGAAGTCAACCGGCAGGGCACGACCATTATCCTGACCACGCATTACCTTGAAGAGGCCGAAAGCTTGTGCCGCAATATCGCCATTATCAACCACGGCCAGATCGTCGAGAATTCCGACATGGCGGGTTTATTGGCCCGGCTCAACATCGATTATTTTGTGCTCGATCTGGCCGAACCGATCGATACGGTGCCGGTCATCGAGGGCTATCAGATAGAGCGCGTTTCGGATAAAGTGTTGAACGTGGCCGTACCCAAAGAGAACGGATTGAACACCTTGTTCAATTTGTTGACGGAAAGAAATATCAAAGTGATCAGCCTGAAAAACAGGACCAACCGGCTCGAACAATTATTCATGGATTTGATTGACCAAGAACCTGACGAGTTGCCGCTATGAATCATGCCATAGCCCTTAGAACCATTATCAAGAAGGAAGTACAGCGCTTTATCCGCATCTGGCCGCAGACTTTGCTGCCGCCGGCCATTACGACTGCGCTTTATTTTCTAATTTTCGGCAAGCTGATCGGCGACCGGATAGGCACTGTCGGTGGAGCCAGTTATATGGACTATATCGTGCCGGGCGTCATCCTGATGTCCGTGATCAGCCATTCTTACGCCAATGTCGTGTCCTCGTTTTATTCGACCAAGTTTCAGCATAATATTGAAGAACTGCTGGTTTCGCCGGTAGCCAATTGGGTCATCCTGGCCGGCTATGTCAGCGGCGGCATTATCCGCGGTTTATTGGTGGGGGTCGTCGTGGCGCTGATATCGCTCGTCTTTGCCGATATTGCCGTCAACAATGTCTTGATTGCCTTATCGATAGCCGTGCTGACGGCCACGGTATTCTCGCTGGCCGGCTTTATCAATGCCGTGTTCGCGGACAGTTTTGACGATATTTCCATTATCCCGAACTTTATATTGACGCCGTTAAGCTATCTGGGCGGCGTATTTTACTCGGTCGATATGCTGCCGGGCGTCTGGCAGACGATTTCCCAGGGCAATCCGATCCTGTATATGGTCAATGCGTTTCGCTATGGCTTGATTGGCGTGACAGATGTGGATATCGGGATTGCCTTTGCCATGACCGGCGGTTTCAGCGTTCTGCTTATTCTGTTCAGTCTGTTTTTGCTGCATAAAGGTGTGGGGATTAAGAATTAGCGGGGTTGTTGGTCTCCAATTTTAAGCCTAATTAAAGCACGTGTAGGCTGGGTTGGAGCTTCAGCGGAAACCGAGCAAAGGCGACTCAGCTTGTTAAAACAGCCCAGAAAAAGGCTGCACCGTCACCCATTCGCCGGCTTTGATATCGGCGCTGTCATGGTCAAGAATAATAAACGCGTTCGCCAGGCTCATCGAGCGCAAAATCCCCGATCCCTGCTTGCCGGCCGTTTTCACGGTCCACTCGCCTTTTTCATTCTGTTCGATGATGCCGCGATAGATTTCGGTGCGGCCGGGTTTCTTGCGCAGGTTCTCAGTGGTTTTGGCCAGGAAGGCCGGTACGATCGGCTTGTTATTGATGCCCAGCATTTTTTCCAAGGCGGGCAGCACAAATTGATAAAACGTCACCATGACCGCGACGGGATTGCCGGGCAGGCCGAAAAACGCGGCCCTGCCGATCCGGCCGAAAGCCAGAGGCCGCCCCGGTTTGAGGGCGACTTTCCAGAAGTCGACCTGGCCGGATGCCTGCAGCGCTGTTTTCGTGTAATCGGCTTCACCGGCCGAAACGCCGCCGGAAGAAATGATCACGTCGGCATAGGCGCCGGCTTCTTCAAAACTATTCAGCAGCGAGTCGGGGTCATCTTCCAGTATCCCTAAATTGATGATTTCGATATCGGGCCGGTCCAGCGCCGCCAGCAGGCTGTAACGATTGCTGTCATAAATGCCGCCTGCGCCGGGCGTCTGGCCGATGCCGAACACCTCATTGCCGGTCGAGGCGATAGCGATTCTGAGTTTCCGGCGCACGCTGATTTCGGCAATGCCGAGCGAGGCGCACAGGCCGATGTCGGGTGGCGTCAGGTATTTGCCCGGTTGCAGGATGGTTTGCCCCTGCTGAATGTCTTCGCCAGCCTGGCGAACGTTTTGGCCGGCTTTATGCCGGTTGTCCAGTTCGATGAAATTATCAACTAACTGTACCTGTTCCTGCATGACCACAGTGTCCAATCCTTCCGGCATGGGCGCGCCGGTCATGATGCGGATGCACTGGCCGTGTTCCGTGCTGCCCGTATAAGGCTGACCGGCAAACGCCTGACCGATGATTTCCAGCCGGCGCGTGCCCTGGTCGGGCAAATCTTCGGCATGCAGCGCGTAGCCGTCGACGGCGGCATTGGTGTGCGCCGGTACATTAAGGGACGAAACAACCGGTTCGCAGAGCGTACGGTCTCTGGCATGTTCGATAGCAAGGCGCTCGTGGCCGCTGATTACGGGCACGGCGGCCAATATTCGGGCCAATGCATCTTTGACGGGGATCAGTCCGTGCTCATAGATATCGTTGCAGCTGGGTTGAGTTGTAATCATTTTCGCGTGCTGGGTCCGTTGCTGGGAATACCGTTGCCCATAAAGCTTAGAAAATACTCCAGATTCCGGAACTCCGGGCTTTGGGCAGGGATGGGCGGGGCTTTGATCTGTTCCAGGCATTCTTTGAAACGCCGATGCAGTGTGCCCATTTCGCCCCATTTTAACCGATAAACCGGCCAGTGGCTGGTATGCCCGAGTGAAGGGCTCAGGATTTCGGAGCGCAGCTGCTTGCCGGCGTTTTGCACATGGCAGGTGGCGCAGGCGAAATTCAACTGGCCGCGGCGCTGGTAGTAAAAATCCTTGCCTTGCTGATAGGCGACCAGGGGGCGCGGGTCGTCGGCCGGTATTGTGATCGTAATCGGCTTGCCGCGCGAGGTGAATGCCATGTAGGCGAGCAGTCTGGCGATGTCGCCTTTTTCATACGGCAGGGGCGCTTCCTGGTTGTCGGCACGGCAGTCATTGATGGCTTTCTCCAGGGTGATGACTTCGCTCTTATCGCGGTTCCATTTCGGATATTCGTGGGCAATGGCGATGCCTTGATTGGGAAAACAGTCGGCATAGCGGCGGCCGTTTTTAAAAGGCGTGCTGAACAAGGTTGCGCCCTGTTCTATGGCGCTCTCATAAGGCGGAAACTCTTCGATCGCCTGCCAGGACTGGCGCGCGATCGGATCGATCGCATAGACGCCGTCGGCATAGTCCGACAGTGTGAGCTTTGGGAACAGTTGCTGGTAATACTGCCGGAACTTCTGCTGATCCTGCAGCGGATCGGCCTGCGAAGGGAGAGCCAACAGCAGGCCGATAAAACCGCCAACGCTACTTGATAATATGCTCTTCAGAATCCTGCCGGCCAAGATTGTCCACCCAACTGATCGTGATTTTATCGCCCGGCTCGCCGCCTTTCAGCATGAAGGCGAAATACGGGTCCTTGGAAACGCCGCCGCCTATTGCGCAATTGGCGATCACCTTGTCGTTATGTTTGACGGTCAGCTCCTGAATGAAGTGCGCGGGGATAGGCTGGTTTGTGCTCTTGTCGATATTGCGGCCGTGCTCCATCGGATGCGTGATCAGGGTTCTGATCTGAAGCTTGCCGTCGATGCGTTTGGTGCGGATCCTGATGCTGCTCATCTTAGCCTCCACAGCCGCCGATGGTGACTTTGACGGTCTGTCTGGCGCTGTACAGGTTGCCGCCGGCCTGTGCGATGACAATGACGTCGGACGTTTCAGCCATTTTCAAGCGGGCCGAGACAAAAGGCTCAAGCTCGGGCGATAGATCGAACCGGGCGGCCAGCGGCACAGGGTTTTTTTCGACCAGGATGGAGATGGTGTCGACGCCGTCGAGATGACTGGTCACAGTGATCGGCACCACGGCGCCGTTTTCTGCAATCTGCGGTATCTGGATCTCGATCTTATCGCTTTCGGCGATTTTCGCGTCCTTGAACAGTGTTTTCAGCGTTTCTTCCAGTTTGCCCTGGGCAAACTGCTCGGCGACCCATTCGGCGCTGGCCGGACCGGATTTAACAAGACCGCTGGCCAGAGCCATTGAGTAAACGCCGAGCGATACGGATTTTTTCAGGAATTCTCTACGATTGACGGGCATGGGGACTCCAGTCTTTATTGCTGATAAGTTACTCCAGACTCCAGAGATAATCGACGACCTTGTCGATTTCTTCCGCGTCGAGGATGTGGTTCTTGCCGAACGGCGGCATGCTGGTTTCAGGATTGAAGCGCGTCGCATCCCAGATCTGCTCGCGCAGTTGCTGCTTGTCCTTAAATCGGCCTGGAATAGCCGCCAGCACAGGGCCGATATTGCCCGGCGATTCGCCGTCCGCAATGACATGACAAGCCAGGCAGTTGCCCTTGGTGCGGTCAAATGCAATTTGCCTGCCTTCGTCCAGCCGCTGTTTCGGGGTGTCGGCCATGCCGGCGCAGGGCAGCAGCAGAATAAGGGCAATGAGGCCAGGTTTCATGGCAGTACGGGTTCACCTTCGAACAAAGGCAGATACGCGCGGGCCGATTGTTCAGGCTGATGATCGAAAACGCCGCCGATGACGGCCAGCAGGTCGGCGCCGGCTTCCAGTAAGGGCGCGCCGTTACCGGGCAGGATGCCGCCTATAGCCACGATAGGGATGCGCAGCATGGATTTAGCCTGACTGAGTGTTTCGATCTGCGCAGGCGCAGCCAGCGGCTTCGACGAAGACGGGAAAAATCGTCCAAAAGCCACATAGGTTGCACCTCCTTTTTCGGCTTCGACAGCGCGTTCGACTGAGTTATAACAGGACACGCCAATAATGGCGTCCGGCCCCAGCCGCTTTCTGGCCTCGGCGATATGGCCGTCTTCCTTGCCGAGATGAACGCCGTCGGCGCCCGTTTGGACAGCCAGTTCGACATCGTCGTTGATAATCAGCGGCACGTCGTGGTGACGGCAGAGCTTGACCAGCTCACGGGTCAGCAAGACAGCGTCGATAGGGTTCTTGTCGCGATACTGCACGACGGCTGCGCCGCCGCGGATGGCCGCTGCGACTTCGCCGATAATCGTATCGATGGCTTTGTGGTCGGTCTGCGTGATGGCGTAGAGACCGGTCTGCGGAAATTTCATCAGTCGTCGATCCAGAAAAAGCGGTTGGGGTTGTGTTGGCCGTGGCCGGGCTGATAGGCGGCTTCCAGGGCATGCCAGGTATAATCCTGGGCTTCCGTAGCAGCCTGGAACGGGTCGAGGCCTTGCGCGATCAGACCGGCCACGGCCGATGCCAGCGTGCAGCCGGAGCCGTGGTAGCTGGCCGGCAGCCGGTCCCAGGTAAAGGTTTCGAGCAGGCGGCCGTCATGGAACAGTTGATTGCAGACTGCGGGCGAAGTTTCATGCGTGCCAGTGATCAATACATAATCGCAGCCTTTGTCCAGCAGCGCCAGGCCGCAGTCATGCAGATCGATCAGGCCGGTCAGCCGGCGCGCTTCTTCGCTGTTGGGCGTCAGCACGGTCGTGCAGGGCAGCAGCAGGTCCGCGATGGCCACAATGAGCTTTTCGCTCGCCAGTTCGGCGCCGCCGCCCGCCGCCAGCACCGGGTCCAGTATGACCGGAATCTGCGGGTGACCGGTCAAAATCGTCTGAATGGCCGCGGCCGTGTCAGGGTGTCCGATCAGGCCGATTTTAATGGCTTTGACCGGCAGGTCGGCCAATAATGTGGCAGCCTGGCTGATGATATCGTCCGGCCGTTGCGGAATCAGTTTCTTGACATTGTGCGTATCCTGTTCGGTCAGTGCCGTAATGACGCTGGCGGCATGGCACTGCTGGCTGACCAGGGTTTCGATATCGGCCTGCACGCCAGCGCCGCCGCTGGGATCGTGGCCGGAAAAACAGAGTACGACAGGACGGTTCATCATCAGAACGGCTTAACGACGGCCAGAATCACGATGCCGAGCAGAAACAGCACCGGCACTTCATTCATCCAGCGATAAAAGACATGACTGCGCCGGTTGCGATCGTATTTAAAGTCGAGCAGCCAGAGCCCGCAGAAAACATGATAGACCACCATCAAGGCCAGCAGCGCCAGCTTGGCGTGCAGCCAGCCGGCCGACCCGTATAGGGCCCAGGCATAGTCGATCAGCATCCAGATGCCGAAGACGAAGGTCAGGACCATGCCCGGCGTCGTGATGCCGTAATACAGCTTGCGTTCCATGACCTTGAAGCGCTCGTTGCTGATTTCGTCATCGCTCATGGCGTGATAGACATACAGACGCGGCAGGTAAAACAGGCCGGCGAACCAGGTGACCATGAAAATCAAGTGAAATGCTTTTAACCAGAGCATGGCTTATCCTTTCAGCAAAGCTTCAATGCGGGTTTTCATGTCGTCAGGATCGAACGCGCCGATTTTCTGCAGCGCAATCGAGCCGTCAGGCGTGATCAGGAAGGTGGTCGGCGTCAGGCGGACATCGCCGAAAGCCTGGGCATGCTCGGCCTGCAAATCCAGTGCAACGTCATAAGGCAGCGATTTGTCTTTGGTCATGGTGACGACGTGATTGGGCGGGTCGTAGTACATGGCAACGGCGATGATTTCCAGTCCCTGCGCATGAAAATTTTTGTATAAATCGACCAGATGCGGGATTTCTTCCATGCAGCCGGGGCAGTCGGTGGCCCAGAAAGTGACCAGCACGGGCTTGCCGCGCAGCGCATTTAAAGCGATTTTTTTGCCGGTAATGGTCGTGAAAGTCGCATCGGGTGCCGGCGTCACGGTTTTGCCAAAGCCTATCCAGATTCCTGCCGAAATTAACGCCAGCAATAATAACCCTAAGAACCAGTCTTTAATTTTCATTATCCTAAAATGTCAACTATTGGTAATATCGGGATTATAACAAAGCTGTTATTCAATAGATCAATTTAGCGCGTAGTCTTCCGGAGATTGTCTTATGAAAAAAATTCTTATTTCAGACAAGTTGGCAGAAGCGGGAATTAATTATTTGCATGATCAATCCGATATACAGTTGCATATCGAGACAGGATTGAATGAGGACGGCCTCTGCAAGATTATCGGCGACTACGATGCGCTACTGATACGCAGCGATACAAAAGTCACTAAAAAAGTCCTACAGGCCGCCAAACGCCTGAAGCTGATAGGCCGAGCCGGCATAGGCGTCGATAATGTCGACCTGGCCGCGGCCACCGAGCAGGGCGTTATCGTCATGAATACGCCCGATGCCAATGCCACGACTACGGCCGAATTGGCTGTCGCGCACATGATGTCGCTGAGCCGGCGCCTGCCAACCGCCGACCGTTCCATCCGTGCCGGTAAATGGGAGCGCTCCAGACTGATGGGTTCCGAAGTCGCGCACAAGACGCTGGGCATCATCGGTTTCGGCACGATTGGCCGTATCGTCGCCCAGCGCGGGCTGGGCCTGAAAATGCATGTGATTGCGCATGACCCTTTCGTAACGCCGGAGATTTTCGAGGAACTGGGCGTCGAATCCGTGGAACTCGACGATTTGCTGAGACAATCCGACTATGTCACCCTGCATTGCCCGCTGATCGAGAAGACGCGCGGCCTGATAGGCAGCAGTCAGCTGACCATGATGAAGAAGGAAGCCATGCTGATCAACTGCGCCCGAGGCGGTCTGATCGATGAAGGTGCGCTGTATGATGCCTTGAAGAACGGCCAGATCGCCGGCGCGGCGCTCGATGTCTATGAACATGAGCCGCCTGTCAATTCGCCCCTGCTGGAACTGGATAACATCGTGTTTACGCCGCATCTGGGGGCCTCCACGACGGAAGCGCAGGTTGCAGTCAGCGTGGAGATCGCCCGGCAGGCCGTGACTTTCCTGAAAACCGGCGAGGCGGTCAACGCCCTGAATCTGCCCAGACTGTCGGCCGAGGAGTTAAAACGGGCAAGCGAGTTTATGACGCTGGCCAACATTTTAGGCAAGGTGCTGGTTAATCTGGCGCCCAAGCCGCTGGAAAAAATCGAGGTGGCGCTGTTCGGCAAAGCAGCCGAGGTCGAGGCGCGCCCGGTTTCTGTGTCAGCACTGATTGGCGTGCTGAGCGGACAGGTTTCGGCGCCTGTCAATCGCGTCAATGCCGAAAATATCGCCCGTCGCCAGGGAATCTCCTTGATTGAGTCAAAAACGCAGGAAACGCAGGACTACCTGTCGCTGATCAAGGTGGCTGGGCATTACGCGGATCAAAGCATTACGCTGGCCGGCGTCTTGCTGGGCGGCCGCCATCCGCGCCTCATTTCCATTGATCAGTTCGATATTGAAGTCGTGCCTATAGGTACAGTATTGATTACGCGCCATGATGACAAGCCGGGCGTGATATCGGCTATCAGCGCCGTACTGGGCAATGCTGATATCAATATCTCCAGAATGGAAGTTAGTACGGCCGATGACCAGAATCAGGCCATGGCAGTCATCAGCGTCTCCAAACCGTTGACGGATGACTTATTGCAGCAACTGTGTGGCATTGCAGCCGTGCATAAAGCGACACAGATTAATTTGTGAGTTCAGAGTATGAGTTTCAATATCGTTTGTTTTGATTGTGACAGCACCTTAAGCTGGGTGGAAGGCATAGACGAACTGGCCCGACGCGTTGGACTGGGCGAAGAAATGTCTAGGCTGACCGAGGCGGCCATGAACGGCGAGGTGCCGCTGGAAGCGGTTTATGGGCAACGTTTGGCGCTGGTAAAGCCGGATCAGTCCAGCATCGACTGGCTGGCGGATTTGTACATTGAGGAAATCGTCCAGGGGGTCGAGCAGGTGTTCGAGACGCTGGCGGCGCAAGGCAAAGAACTGCATATCATCAGCGGCGGCATCCGGCAGGCGCTGTTGCCTTTGGCCCGGTATCTGGATCTGGCCGAAAGCCATGTGCATGCCGTCAATGTTTATTTTGACGAAGAAGGCTGCTATCGCGGCTACGACCAGGCTTCGCCTTTAGCCAGGACAGGCGGCAAGGCGGATTGTTGCCGGGAGTTAAGCAGGCCGCAAGCCTCTGTCGTTATGATTGGCGACGGCAAGACCGACATAGAAGCCAAGCGGGCGGGCGCTTATGTGATCGGTTTCGGCGGCGTGACGGACCGGGCTATTGTGCATGAGCAAGCCGATGTTTTTGTTTCCGGGCCTTCATTGACCGACGTTCTGCCGTATATTTTATAAAGTGTATCGATTAGCGCCGTGCAGGATGTTAAAATTGATAAATTTTAAACTGTTACTAGAGAGAGACAATGGCTGGACATAGTAAATGGGCTAATATCAAACACCGCAAAGCCGGACAGGACGCCTTGCGCGGCAAGCTTTTCACTAAAATCCTCAGAGAAATTTCAGTAGCGGCAAGATCCGGCGGCGGCGACCCTGCGACCAACCCGTCTTTGCGGACAGCAATAGACAAAGGTCTGGGCGCCAATATGAAGCGCGATACCATTGAAAATGCCATTAAAAAAGCCACCGGTACGCAGGAAGGCGTTCACTACGAGGAAGTGCGTTATGAGGGCTATGGTCCAGGCGGTACGGCCGTCATGGTTGACTGCCTGACCGATAACCGCAACCGCACCGTTGCCGAAGTACGCCATGCCTTCAGCAAAGCGGGCGGCAATCTGGGTACCGACGGCTCCGTGGGTTATATGTTTACCAAGGTTGGCATTATCTCTTATGCCGATTCAGTCGATGAAGACGCGCTGATGGAAGCGGCCCTGGAAGCCGGCGCAGACGACGTCGTGAGCAACGACGACGGCTCGAAGGATGTCATGACCGCGCCGGAAAATTATCTGGAAGTCAAAGATGCCCTGATTGCAGCAGGTTTTCAGCCTGAAAATGCCGAGATCACGATGCAGGCGTCGACCAACACCGAGCTCGACGCCGAAACCGCAGAGAAAATGATGCGTCTGATAGAGCGGCTGGAAGACCTGGACGACGTGCAAAACGTCTACTCCAACGCCGATATCAGCAACGATATCATGGAACAGTTGTCTGAAAAGGCATAAGGCATATTGGCTTTTCAGCCTTGAAATTATCACTGGCAGACACCATTCATTGTGACGCGTATTTTGGGGATAGATCCTGGTTCAAGAATTACCGGCTACGGCATTATCGAGCATTCGCCGCGTGGTTATAGCTATATAGCCAGCGGCAGTATCCGCATTAATGCCGACTATTTCCCTGACCGGCTCAAACAAATCTTTGACGGTATTCTGGAAATTGTCGACTTATATCAACCTGAGCAAATGGCTATAGAACAGGTGTTCATGCATAAAAATGCCGATTCCGCGCTTAAGCTCGGGCAAGCCCGCGGCGCGGCCATTTGCGCGGTTCAGGTAACGGGCCTGCCGGTGTTCGAATACGCCGCCCGCCAGGTCAAGCAGGCGCTGGTGGGCAAGGGCAGCGCCGAAAAGCTCCAGGTTCAGCACATGGTGAAAATTCTGCTGAATCTGCAAGGCGAGCTGCAGATCGATGCCAGCGATGCGCTGGGGATTTCGCTTTGTCACGCCCACTACCGGCAGACTGCGCTGCGTTTGCAGCAGAGAGCGTTGAAATGATAGGTTTTTTACGCGGCAAGCTGGTGCATAAAGCGCCGCCTATGCTGTTGCTCGATGTGCATGGCGTCGGCTATGAAGTCGAAGCGCCGATGACGACTTTTTACAACTTGCCGGCCATCGGCGAGGAAGTCCAGCTGCATACGCATCTCGTCGTTCGTGAAGATGCCCATATTCTGTTCGGGTTCTCAGCCGAAGCCGATCGCCTGATGTTCAGGAATCTGATCAAGGTCAACGGCGTCGGCCCCAAGCTGGCTTTGACGATTTTATCGGGCCAGAGCGCAGAAGAGTTTCATCAAAGCATCCTGAACGGCGACATACAGGCACTGGTCCGTTTGCCGGGCGTAGGCAAGAAAACCGCCGAACGGCTGATAATTGAAATGCGCGACAGGCTGCCGAATTTAGGGGATACGGCGCCGGTGCGGGTCGATGTTTCAATGGCTCAGACGGGCAATCCCAGGCAGGAAGCTATCAGCGCTTTATGCGCATTAGGCTACAAGCCGCAGGACGCCGCGAAAATGGTGCAAGGCATCAGCACGGAAGATAAAAGTTGTGAAGATATTATCCGGTCGGCATTGCAAGGCGCCTTAAAATGATAGAAAAAGATCGCATAGTGACCGCCCACAGGCTTTCCGATGAAGAGCGGCAGGATCGGGCCATTAGGCCCAAACGCTTGGCTGACTATGTCGGCCAGAAAGAGTTGTGCGCGCAGATGGAGATTTTCATTCAGGCGGCTACCGCGCGTCAGGAAGCGCTGGATCACGTCCTGATTTTTGGGCCGCCGGGTTTGGGCAAGACCACGCTGGCCAATATCATCGCGGCCGAGATGGGCGTCAATATCCGCCAGACATCAGGGCCTGTGCTCGACAAGGCCGGCGATCTTGCCGCGTTGCTGACCAATCTTGAAGCGCATGATGTGCTGTTCATCGATGAAATCCATCGCTTGAGCCCGGCGGTTGAAGAGATCCTGTATCCGGCGATGGAGGATTATCAGATCGACATCATGATCGGCGAAGGGCCGGCCGCGCGCTCCATCAAACTGGATCTGCCGCCGTTCACGCTGGTGGGCGCGACGACCCGCGCAGGCCTCTTGACTTCGCCGCTGCGCGACCGTTTCGGCATCGTGCAAAGACTGGAGTTTTATACGGTCGATGAACTGGCCAGCATCGTCGCGCGTTCGGCAAGAATGCTGGGCGTCAACATGGAGCAGACCGGCGCCTTTGAGATTGCGCGCCGCTCGCGCGGCACGCCCCGTATCGCCAACCGCCTGTTGCGCCGCGTGCGCGATTTTGCCGAGGTCAAAGGCAACGGCATCGTGACGCAGGAAATCGCCAACCAGGCGCTGACCATGCTGAAAGTCGATAACAACGGTTTCGATGCGCAGGACCGCAAGCTGCTGCTGACCATGATTGAAAATTTCGCCGGCGGGCCGGTAGGACTCGACACGCTGGCGGCGGCCATCAGTGAGGAGCGCGGCACGATTGAAGACGTGCTGGAGCCGTATTTGCTGCAGCAGGGGTTCATTATGCGCACACCGCGCGGGCGCGTGGTGACGCAGCACGCCTATCTGCATTTTGGCCTGCAGCCGCCGCAACAGCTGGGCGTATCGGAAGATATATTTACATAATAATTTTTTATTTGATCAGGAACGCAAGGACATAAAAGGGTGGCTTTTTAGTCGCCCTTTTTACGCTTTAAAGCGTATTTTTGATATCAGCGCAGTTTTAGAGGACTCATCAATGAGGGAATAAAGAATAATGAAAAAATTTATCTGGCCAGTACGGGTTTATTACGAAGACACTGATGCAGGCGGCGTGGTGTATTACGCCAACTACCTGAAGTTCTTCGAGCGGGCAAGGACCGAAATGTTGAGGGCGATGGGGTATGAACAGGATCAGTTGATGGCGGAGGGCATTATCTTTGTCGTGCGCTCTATCCAGGTCGATTACCTGATTCCGGCCCGATTCAACGAGCAACTGCAGGTCAGCGCCGGCTTGAGCCTTGTCAAAAAAGCCAGTTTTGATTTTGAGCAACAAATTACACGAGGCGATGAGGTTTTATGCAAGGGCATAATTCGAGTTGCCTGCCTGGATGCGCAAACCATGCGTCCTAAAGCTATTCCTGAGAAATTACAAGAGCAGTTAAAGAATGAGTACTGATTTATCCATTTTTCATTTGATCACAGAAGCCAGTTTCGTCGTTCAATTTGTCATGCTGATATTGCTGACCGCTTCAGTCGTATCATGGACATTTATCTTTTCCAAACGCAAAGTGCTGATTCGGGCTCTGGAAATTACCGACGAATTCGAAGAGCAATTCTGGTCCGGCGTGCCGCTGGCCGATCTCTATAGAAAACTGACATCGAAAGACTTCGAGCCGGAAGGCATAGAAAAAATATTCCTGGCCGGCTACAAGGAATTCTCCCGCATGCGTCAGACCGGCAATGTCGAGCCCGCTGTACAAGTGGAAAGTGCCCAGCGCGCCATGCGCATCGAGCTGTCGCGCGAACTGGACCGGCTTGATGAGCATCTGCCGTTTCTGGCGACCGTCGGCTCGACCAGCCCTTATGTCGGTTTGTTCGGTACGGTATGGGGCATCATGAATTCATTCCGCTCGTTGGGCAATGTCCAGCAGGCGACATTGGCGCAAGTGGCGCCTGGTATTGCCGAAGCCTTGATCGCAACGGCCATCGGTTTGTTCGCCGCGATCCCGGCCGTTGTTTCCTATAACCGGTTTTCCACGCGTCTGGACCGGTTGACAGGACGCTATGACCTGTTCGTTGAAGAGTTCGTCGTATTATTGCAAAGGCAGGCGCACAACAAATGAGTCCGGTAGAAAGCAGCAAACGCGGCCGCGGCCGAAGAAAACCCATGGCGGAAATCAATGTCGTTCCCTACATTGACGTTACGCTGGTATTGCTGATCATCTTCATGATCACCACCCCTATGCTACAGACCGGCGTGAAAGTCGATCTGCCCAAGGCTGAATCGGCAACCGTGGAACAGAAGGATGATCCGCCGCTTGTCGTGACTATCGATAAACAGGAGCAATACTTTATCAGCAATGGCGACGGCAAGGATGAGCCCATACAGCCGGAAGAAATAACTGCGCGCGTGACAGCCGTCCTGAGCGGAAAGCCGCAAACCCAGGTTCTGATCAATGCCGATGAAACGCTGGGCTATGGCAAGGTGGTCAAATTAATGGCTGAGCTGAAAAAAACCGGTTTACTGAGCAATGTAGGGTTGATGACTAAACCTGAAGATAAATAGAAAGTAAATGGATAGTCAAAAACGATTTGTAAAGCCATTTCTCCTGGCTTTAGCTTTGCATGTTGTTCTCTTTAGCCTGTTTGCGTTAAGTTTCGACACCAAGCCGAAGCAAAGCAGCGAGCCAGCGCCGGAAATTATCCAGGCTTCGCTGGAAGAAATTGATGCGCCTCAGGAAGCCGATCCTAAAGCTGAGAAGCAGGCTGAGCAGAAAGCCGCTGCATTGAAACGCCAGCAATTAGTCGAGCAGCAACAAGCCGAAGCCGCCAAAGCCGCCGCGGAAAAAGCGGCTGCAGCCGAGAAAGCCGAAACTGCCCGAAAAGAAGCTGCTGAAAAAGCCGAGGCTGCAAGAGCAAAAGCCGTTGCCGAAGCAGCTGAAAAGGCTGCTGCCGAGAAAGTTGCCGCGGAAAAGGCCGCAGCCGCAAAGGCTGAAGCGGAAAGAACCGCGGCTGCTAAAGCTGCAGCAGAGCAGGCTGAAATAGCAAGAGCAAAAGCAGCTGCGGAAGCCGCTAAAGCCAAAGCGGCTGCTGAAAAGGCGGCAGTCGAGAAAGCAGCTGCCGAGAAGGCCGAGGCCGCCCGAGCTAAAGCGGCGGCTGAGAAAGCCGAAGCCGCTCGAAAAGAAGCCGCTGAAAAAGCCGAGGCAGCAAGAGCCAAAGCCGTTGCCGAAGCAGCTCAAAAGGCTGCTGCCGAAAAAGCGGCCGCGGAAAAGGCCGCAGCCGCGAAGGCTGAAGCGGAAAAAACCGCGGCTGCCAAAGCCGCAGCAGAGCAGGCTGAAATAGCAAGAGCAAAAGCAGCTGAGAAAGCCGAAGCTGCCCGAAAAGAAGCCGCTGAAAAGGCTGCTGCCGAGAAAGCCGAAGCTGCTCGAAAAGCCGTCGCTGAAAAGGCTGCTGAGAAAGCCGAAGCCGCTCGAAAAGCCGCCGCTGAAAAAGCTGCTGAGAAAGCCGAAGCTGCCCGAAAAGCCGCCGCGGAAAAAGCGGCAGCCGAGAAAGCTGAAGCCGTTCGAAAAGCGGCCGCTGAAAAGGCTGCTGCCGAGAAAGCCGAAACTGCCCGAAAAGCCGCTGCTGAAAAAGTGGCAGCCGAGAAAGCCGAAGCTGCCCGAAAAGCTGCCGCTGAAAAAGCGGCGGCCGAGAAAGCCGAAGCTGCGCGAAAAGCCGCTGCCGAAAAAGCAGCGGCCGAGAAAGCCGAAGCTGCCCGAAAAGCCGCTGCTGAAAAAGCGGCGGCTGAGAAAGCCGAAGCTGCCCGAAAAGCTGCTGCCGAAAAAGCAGCGGCCGAGAAAGCCGCCGCGGAAAAGGCCGCGGCTGCAAAGGCTGAAGCGGAAAGAATCGCAGCAGCTAAAGCCGCAGCGGAGCAGGCGGCAATAGCAAAGGCTAAAGCCGATGCCGAAGCGGCAAGAGCAGCAAGAGCTGCAGCCGGAAAAGACGCGAAAGATGCGATTCAGAGAAAAGTAAATCACAGCTGGATTCGTTCGCCTACCGCCGCAGCCGGCATGAGATGCACTATCCAAGTCAGGTTGACTTCCGGCGGTCAGGTAATTGGTGAGCCCGTTGTTATTGCATCCAGTGGCGATGAAATGTTTGATAATTCCGCGGTCAATGCCGTTTTAAAAGCTCAGCCGCTGCCTGTACCTACGGATAGGGAATTGTTTAACAAAGAGTTTAGATCGTTTACGTTCACATTCGAGCCGAGAGGATAAATGTGTTGTTCTACCCGTTGTTATTTAGGTAAGGACGTTTATTGGCAGGTCAGGTGATATGTCAACCGGTTTTTTGAATTAAATGACAGAGGAAATAATGTGAGTTTTTTTAGAAGAATGTTGTTAGTCGGCCTGATCGGGTTTCATGCTCCGATCACCCATGCCGAAATGAATATTGAAATTACCGAAGGTATTGAGAGCGCCATGCCTATTGCTATCGTGCCTTTCGGTTTTCAAGGGGCATCCGGTATGCCCGTTAATATCAGCTCGATTGTTAATGCAGATCTGGGGCGTAGCGGTTATTTTAAAACGCTGGACGAACAGAGTATGCTGAGCAGGCCGACAACGGCAGATGCGGTCAGATTCAACGAATGGCAGTCTTTAGGGCAGAATTATCTGGTTATCGGACAGGTGGCAGAGGGCGCGGGACAATATAATATTGAGTTCCAAGTGTTCGATGTCTATAAAGGCACGCAGGTATTGGGCTACCGAATGGCTTCGCCGCCGTCTGAGTTGCGCCGGACGGCACACCAGATCAGCGATATCATTTATGAAAAGCTGACCGGCATTAAGGGCGTCTTCAGCGGCCGGATCATCTATATCACCAGCCAGTCGCAAGGCGGCAATCAGCGCATACACAGGCTGCAAGTCGCCGATGCCGACGGATTCAATCCTCAAACCATCGCGTCATCGCCTGAGCCATTAATGTCGCCAGCCTGGTCGCCCGACGGCAGAAAAGTGGCCTATGTATCGTTTGAGAAAAAAACGGCGGGCATCTACGTACAGACGCTGGCCACCGGTGAGCGGCAAAAAGTGGCCGAATTCCCCGGTATTAACGGCGCGCCGGCCTGGTCGCCTGACGGGCAGAAGTTGGCGCTGACCTTGTCCAAAGACGGCAACCCCGATATTTATGTGCTGGACTTGTCTTCGCGTTCATTGACAAAACTGACTCAAAGCTATGCGATCGATACCGAGCCGACCTGGTCGCCTGACGGCAGCCATATCGTCTTTACATCGGATAGAGGCGGCAAGCCGCAACTGTATATCATGCCCAGCAGCGGCGGCGGGGAAAAAAGGCTGACGTTTACCGGCGATTACAACGCGGGGGCCAGTTTTTCACCGGATGGCAAAAATATAGCGATGGTGCATGGCAACCGTGGCGACTATCGTATTGCCGTCATGGACATGGCAACCCGTACAGTCAATGTCCTGACTGAAGGGCGTCTGGACGAGTCTCCCAGCTTTGCTCCGAACGGCAATCTGATTTTATATGCGTCACGGAAAGGCGGCACCGGTTACTTATCGGCCGTATCAATCGATGGTAAAATGCAGCAAAAACTGGTCTTTGATAGTAGTGAAGTGCGTGAACCGGCTTGGGCACCCTAGTGCTCAGCCAATCCTGACTTGACGGATAAAGTAAATCCGTTTGTCCTGCCTCTTCGACTGCACTCAGGACTAAAGGCTTTGTCGAAGGATGAGCGGATTTACATCAAGCCTATTGACCCGACATATCAATACCGGCTGAATACTAGAGCTGTTGGCGATACCCTATTTTTAAAATAGAATTAATAATTTATTTATGGAAGTTAAAATGAAATTGAATAAAGCAATATTGGCATTGGCAATCAGCGCAACCCTCTTGACTGCTTGCAGTTCAACCGATGAGCAGGATGCAGGCTTTACCGACGGCAGCCAGAGCGGCGCGGCCGGCATCAATGATGCCTCAACCAGCGGATTAAATGGCGGGTCCGGCATCTCCGGTTCGGAGATGGGCAGCGGCTCAGGTTTTGGCAGCGGAGGCGGCCTGGGACCGGAGTTCAGCGATCCGAACAACCCGCTGTCAAAACAAACCATTTACTTCATGCTGGACAGCAGCCAGGTACAGCAGGACTATGTGCCGGTTGTTGCCGCTCACTCACAATACCTGCTTGCCAACCCTGGGCAACACATCGTACTGGAAGGCCATGGCGATGAGCGTGGCTCCCGCGAATACAACATCGCGCTGGGCGAGCAGCGTGCAAAAGCGGTCGCCAGCATGATGAAAGTGCAAGGCGTCAATGAAAGCCAGCTGGAAATCGTCAGCTACGGTGAAGAAAAACCGGCAGCATTTGGACATGATGAGTCATCCTGGCAGCTAAACCGTCGTGTTGAACTGGTCTACCAAGGCAAATAAATGAAAAAGCGTTTACTCATGCTGCTGTGTGCCTGCAGCACTGCTTATGCAGAACCAAGGGCATTGCCGCCTGTCATCGATAATTCAACCTATCCTGCTGGCGCAGCCAATCAGGGCTCAGTTCCGCCTAATGCCGTATATGAGCTGATGGCGCGTGTAGAGCAATTGCAGTCTGAAGTGCAGCAGCTTACGGGCAAATTGGAAGAGCAGGCCAATCAGATCGCTGAGCTGAAAAAGCAACAGGATACTATGTATTCCGACTTTGATGAGCGTCTGAGCAGCATCGAGAATAATGCGGCTGGCGGTGCTCCAGCAACTACCGAAACTGCACCTGGTCAAGAAGGAGCGGCTGCTCCGGCTACCAATGCGGCCGATCCTGCTGCCGCACCAGCGCCTGCGGCGCCAGCTCCGGCTCCGGCGGAAAATGCTCCAGCACCGCAGCCTGCGCCTGCGGTGCAGCAACCGGCTGCGCCTCAGGTATCAGACGGTGAAAAACAGCAATACCAACAGGCCTATGAAGCTTTGAGGAAAGGGCACACTAGCGAGTCAATCACGCAGTTCAATACCTTCCTAAGCCAATATCCTAACGGCGCCCTGGCAAGCAATGCTCAGTACTGGCTGGGCGAGGCTCATAAAGTCAACCAGGACATTAATTCGGCGCGTGCAGCCTTTAATGCCGTCATCCAGAATTATCCGAGCAGCGCCAAAGCGCCGGATGCCTTATTGAAGTTGGGGTATATTGAATTTGATCAGCAAAACTGGGTCAAAGCGCGAGAATATTTAACCCGAGTTACTGTTGAGTTCCCTAGCTCAACTGCAGCTCATTTAGCAAAAAAGAAATTGCTGCAGCTTGAGGAAGCCAAACCCTGATTGTGAGTTCATTACGTATAACTGAAATTTTCCATTCGCTGCAAGGTGAGTCGAATACGGTAGGGTTGCCTACCGTGTTTATCCGGCTCACCGGTTGCCCATTAAGATGCGTCTATTGTGATACCGCCTATGCGTTTACCGGCGGTACAAAAACATCGATTGATGCCATCATTGACCAGGTTGATCAGCATGCGGCCCGCTATGTGACCGTCACGGGCGGAGAACCTCTGGCTCAGCCTTCATGCCTGGAATTAATGACGAGATTGCTCGACAAGGGTTATGTTGTCTCGCTGGAAACAAGCGGTGCGCTTGACGTTTCCGGCGTAGACCCGCGCGTGAGCAAAGTCATGGATCTCAAAACCCCAAGTTCAGGCGAATTAAGCAGGAATCGTTATCAAAACATCGACTATCTAACGCCCAGGGACCAGGTCAAGTTTGTGATCGGCAGTGATGAAGACTATGAATGGTCGAAAGCGATCTTAGCCGAGCATGATTTGCCTGACCGCTGCGAAATCCTGTTCTCGCCGACCATGGGGCAACAGAATCCAACCGAACTGGCAGAAAAAATCCTGCGCGACAGGCTGCCTGTTCGCTTTCAAATACAACTCCATAAAATACTTTGGGATGATGCCCGAGGTAAATAACCAGAAATGTCAAAAAAAGCCGTTATTCTGCTGTCAGGCGGATTAGATTCAATTACTGTACTTGCTCTTGCCAAAAAACAGGGTTTCAAGTGCCATACCTTAAGTTTTGATTATGGTCAGCGGCATAATGCCGAGTTAAAAGCGGCTGCGCAGATAGCGGCAGACTACAGCGTCGAGGAGCATAAAGTCATCAATATCGGCTTAAGCTCAATCGGCGGATCGGCCCTTACCGATGAACATATCGCTGTGCCTGATACGGCACAGGAAGGCATTCCGGTTACTTACGTGCCGGCCAGAAATACCATTTTTCTGTCTTTCGCATTGGGTTGGGCAGAAGTCTTAAATGCCCACGATATTTTTATCGGAGTCAATGCCGTCGATTATTCCGGCTATCCCGACTGCCGGCCTGAATTTATCAAAGCGTTCCAACAACTGGCGAATCTGGCTACCAAAGCAGCGGTAGAAGGCGAGCATTTTGCTATCCATACGCCGCTGATCTCGTTAAGCAAAGCCGAAATCATCAAGCTGGGCGCCGAATTGGGCGTTGATTATTACCGCACAGTTTCCTGTTATTCCGCTGATGAGCAAGGCCGCGCATGCGGTGTTTGCGATGCCTGCCGCCTAAGAAAAGCCGGTTTTGCCGAAGCTGGAATAGCAGATCCAACGCGATATCAGAAAAAATAATTAAAGAAATTAAAAAAAGAGTTGCAAGATCTAAAATAATCCTTATAATAGGCATTCTTTGTTGAGGGTCGTTAGCTCAGCCGGTAGAGCACCGCACTTTTAATGCGATGGTCGTGCGTTCGAATCGCACACGACCCACCAACAAAACATTATGAATTAACCAGTTAGCTTTAATAGGCAACTGGTTTTTTTATGCCCATCGAAAAACTTTCCACATTCTTTCCACTTTTTATCATTTTCCATTAAATAACCTTAACCTGGTACAAGGTTATTCAAGGACTCAGCCAGAGGATTGAGTTCAACCGCCTGAAGAAGATAATCTGGAGCCAAGTGGGAATATCTCATGGTAATGTTCAAACTTGAGTGCCCCAGGATCTTTTGCAGCGCAACAATATTACCGCCTTTCATGACGAAGTGACTCGCGAATGTATGGCGGAGGATGTGCGCAAGCTGGCCATTAGGGACTTTAAAACCGGTACGCTTAAAGGCAGATCGATAGGCACTGTAACAAGACTGGAAAGGCTTTTGACTGAGCCGATTTTTTACCTGCAGGAAAACAGATTTTTCAACCGGAACAAACCGGGATTGACCGTTCTTGGTATCGACAAATTGAAAGCCCTGGTTAATGCAATTGGCAGCAGTCAAGCCTTCAGCTTCAGACCATCTTGCACCCGTTACCAGGCAGATCAAAACAACAAAGGGTAGACTTTCATTTTTGCTTAATTCAGCCTGGCTCATTAATTCCTTTATCTGGGCATCAGTCAGATATGACAACTCAGTTTTTTCTTCCCGCAGCTTGCGAACAACCAGAAGAGGAGAATCGTATTCAATCACGGCCAGCCTTTTAAGTTCCCTAAACAGTGCTTTTAAGGTAATCAGTTCCCGATTCAGAGTGGCCGGAGAAATACCGGCATCCAATCTGGTTTTTCTGTATTGTGCCAGTGATTCAGGATTGATCGATCTAGCCGCAGGATTACCCAAGAGTTCCGACAGCTTCAAAAGCCGGTTTTTAGTATCGGATGCCGATTTCAGACTTCTACCATGCAAGTCATACCAAATATGGATTAATTCATTTAATTGTCGATTATCAACAAAGGGCTGTTCGCCCTGGGTATCCAATCGACCTGAAAGAAGCTGATTTTGATACTGCATGGCTTGGGCTTTAGTATCGAACAGTTTAATGATCCGTTTGCCTTTTATGCCATTAGGACGGATATCAAGCTTGTATTTGCCATCGGTCTTTCTAATCGACATTTACGCCGCCTTCCCAACAAGACGGCGCAAATTAAGCCCCCGTTCTACCGTTTGCCGGAGATCATCCTCATTAAGCCCGCGGGATCGATAGTAACGGACTATTTCAGGATAACAGCGCAGCAGTTTTAGTTGAGCCATCACGGTTCCCGTTTTTAATCCCTGACGAGCATAAATAGACACCAGATTACCGATCACTGAAGATATATTCCGAGCGATCGGATCAACGGCTTGCTTTTTTTTTCTGCAGATAGCGAGATCCTTTGCCGGCACATAGAAATAAACATCTTGCATGAGCAGTTGCCAGAACGGATGTAAGATTTTCTGATCCATCATTAACCGGTTCCGCTCCAGGGCATAACGCCAGATATCGGTTAAATATTGCTCGACCTGCTCGAACGATTCCAGCTCAACACCTAAGCCCAGACCGATTTCCCTGATAATCTGATGATGGAGCCGGGCTTCTACGCGACGAACTACCTTATCTGGATCAAAGGTTCCCAGACTGTAGATTCCCCATTCACGGGTGAAATAATCCACCTTGTCGGATTTTTTGATCTCATAGCTTTTATCATACAAGCACATTTGCACACTGGCCGCTTTGCCGATCAGGTAATTTTTCGCCTGGTGTTTGCCGCCATAGGTTGCGATCGCTTCGGAAATATCCGATAGATCTATTTCAGCCAACCCATCATAAGCCCGGAACGTTCGGGAATAAGTGGAAAAGTGTTGAATAAAATCACTGGGCAAATCAAAGCCTTGATAGTCACACGCCAGATGAACCGCAACACCTTTTGGCACAGGATTAGAAAGAAACAGACGGGAAAGACCAGCATACTCACCATGCAACCGCTGCCATATTTTTTTAACAGACCGTTGAGAAATAAAGTGCGGGGACAATTCTACTTTCAGATGTTGCCCTTCATCATCAAGTTTGCCGAAGTATGAACCAAACAGGACCACCAAGCCTTCATCATTGTTCTGCAGCTTGTAGCGGTAACGAGCCACTTTACCCATACGGGTAAAATGCCATTTCATGGACAGAGGATTATCCGTTAACGTTATAATTTCATCCTTATTTTCAGCATGACGCTCCAGTTTTTCCACCATTGCCGGCAATGGCAATCCATAAAACAATTGTCTAACGGTATCGACCGACGCCCCGACGATATCAACATCAGTTAAATCAGTCATGCCCTGATTGTTTATAAATAATCGACCATGAGGATCTTGGGCAGATCCGGCAGACAACGATTCAATTGAGTAACGTTCTGAATATTCCATCTTTTATCAGCTTTAATGAGAGTTGTTATTTTGTTCTATGTAACGTGATACAAGGACGTTACAGCTTATTAAGACGATTTATTATCTTGCTGTTTAACCATATCAAGTTCAGCTTCAGGTTTATCAAAGTGTTTAACCTGGTAAGCTTGCTCAGGCTCAAGATAAGGATTAAAACGATGACCAGCTACCACTTCGGCACAATACTCAGCAGTTGTAGGATAAGGCGTAGCCTGCTGGGTGTAACATTTACACTCTGTTTTAGTCTTAATGCAGCCGGACAACATAGGTACAGTCGTGACTTTAATCAAAGACGCATAGGCCGGCGCTGATTCAGGAACGCCGGCTATACGTGGTTTGAAGTCTGGAAAGTCTGGGATTTTTTGATTAACAAGATTTAAAGAACTGGACGGTTTTAAATCACTCAATAATGGAGATTTTGCACTCGTCACAGATGCTGCAGACGCAACAGGCACAGGAGGATCAATACGCGCAGAAATAGAAGCAAAAACAGTCCAGAAAAGATAAAGAGCCGCGGGGATCGCGACACCCAAGACATAGAGAGACAAAGGAACGCGCTTATTTTGCTTTGTATGAATCTCGGCACTGTCATACAAATTGTATACATGTTTAGGCAATGAATACGGCCTGACAACGGCATCAGATCGGCTTTGAACATTCTGTTGACATTCAGGCCATTCATACTGAGCGCGGCCTGACCATTTAGCGACCAGATGAATATGCCGGCCTACAAGCAACCGTATGAAATTATCGAAAAGGTGCGGCCCCTGAGAAATCAACCAAAAATCCAGACCATAATGTCTATGAGTTTCTAAATAAACCACAGATTCCGGAGGATTGCCGCCGGTTCTTGGGCGCCAGATCCGTTGAACTTCATCGACAATAATTAAACAGCCTGGTGTTTTCCATTTCATCCAGTCCTCAACGAATTTAACAGGCTGATTGCCTTCTTTCAGGCTGTCATTTATTTTTTCATCCTGAGAACGGCATATATCGCAATGCTGAGACCGGCAATAAATTGTTTCGTGAGTTATGCCGCGAAGATTGCGAACACCATGTATATAAAAATCGCGATAAGGATTTTCTGCTCGATGCTTAAGCAGCTCGGCAATTAACCAAGCAGTTTTACCAGTACCTGGACCACCAGTTATTAATGTAATCATAATGGCCTCATCCTTTTTATAGCAGATAAAGAAGCCCTGGTAGTGAAACCGGCCGCAATGATACCGAATGCCTCGCCCACACCTGACAAATTCACAATCTCAAGCGCAGGACCAGATAGACCACCATAAGCAGATTGCGCGGACGCGATTAAACTAGAGGCAAACGTTGTCAGTGCAGCATAACTGAATATGCCTATCCCTAAAGAGGTCAAGACACGCGCGGCAACAGAACCAGTAATTGATAATAAAAATCCTGCTAAAGATCCCATTATTCCTTCACTCCACCAAAGACAATATAAGCTGCACTCATAAACGCCAGCGCTATAACAATAGGCCTTATGGCTGACGCAATATCACAGTATGGCTGATAGGATATTTCAACCGTAGAACCGTGAAGATTAATAGTCCCGGGAGCGGGACACGATCCAGAACCGCCCCAAGAGACAGGATTAAAAACAATAGGCACATCAATAGTTGGTATAGTGTCAGCTTTAGGAGCGTCGCCCTTTGATATATCCTGACAGCCTATTGAGTTTGGGTATTTATCGCAATCCGTTTTACCGTCGCCCGATCCGTCGCCGCCCGTTGTGGTCGTGGTTTTAGTTCCGTCGGGATTGGTGGTGGTCGTCGTGGTTTTGTCATCTTCACCAATCGTATTAGTTTTAGTGGTAACGGTCTTTGTAATCGTACCGTCAGGATTGGTGGTAGTAGTTTCTTCAGTAGTGGTTTTGGTATCACGATTAACGCAATATGTACGGCCATCAGTACCAGTAACGCAACCCTCGACCGTTGGAGAAGAAGGTGTATCACCTACACACTTAAGAACGCCATTAACCCAACCGCAATTCTTACCCTGCAAATCAATAGGCTTGCCATTAATAGTAGGCGGCTTCGTTGTATCCACAGAATCAACGCAGACCTTGGTTCCATTCACGCTTCCGCATTGTTGCGTAGGTGTAACTGGAGCATCTTTGCAAACCTGATTACCTTTTGAATCGGTCTTACATGTCGCATCCGAATTTGCATCAACAGGCGTGGAACCTGTCTTTTGAGTTGAATCTTGAGCGCTATCTGGCGCAGTAGTAGACTCGCCAGACGATGTGGCATCGTAAGAGCAGCAAATATTATATTGACCATTTATCGGCGTCTGACCTGATGGCACATAACAACCGCTCTGTTGTGTGCCGTTTTCTGGCACATAATCGGCATCTGAATAATGATAAACACAACCGTTATAATTAGCAGTATGCTGATAACCGCCGCCATCTATATCAATATTCAATATACCGCCAGTTTCTTGAATTTCAGTTTTGCAAACAGCAATAGAACGCTTTTCGCCTTGCGGTGGGCAAGTTGGCGGCGGCGGTACACACTGACCCGTAGTTGTATTACGCTCAAATCCAGATTCACAAGGAGATGCATTAATACATTCCGAACCCGATAAAGTGCCGCCATAAGGACAGGTGTATAGTATAAAACACGAAAACGACGACAAAAGAACATTGTCAGAATTTCGCCTAACTGTACAAACTTCGCCATTAACAGTTCCGTAATTATCACCTAGTGATTCAGCAGCGGCTTGACAAGCATCTCCATATGAAGAACCGGGCGAAGAACCGCAACGATGTGTTTGCGTTGCCGGATAAGTATCGGCGTAAGTCGGTATGGAAAAGATAATAAAGAAAATCAATACGTACCGAATAGTATCCATCCAACCCCCAAAATACATATAGCCAATTCAATAATGTAAAAATCAGAGATCATTTAAATACCTCGCTTAACATTTTTAACAGCCCAGACAACGCACCAGACAGCAACAACGAGCCATGATGTTTCATTAGCATCAGCTAAAGAAATACCCGTGAAGTTATGTTGGTAACCGACAGCAGAGCAGACAGGATAAGGACGGGCAACGGTGAAAGTGCCGCCGTTAGAAGTGGCAAAGGTAAGATTGCCAGAATCATAAGATACAGGAACTGCAGCACCCGTTTCCGTCGCGCGAACAGGAGCTGAAAGTTCAGCGTCTACAGCTTCCTGTAATGTTTCGTAGCAATAACCGTCAAATAGATACATATTAAAAAAGGGGCCATTGATGACCCCTTATCCTTTCGGGATTAAGCCGCGCGGCGAGACAGTTTAGCGACAGCAATAATGATCACAACAAGTAGAAATCCGGCGGCAATAGCCGCACCGTCAGTCTTCGCTTCATCCAAAGCAGCGGTAATTTCAGCAGGAACCGCTGCAGAGGCCGAATCGATACCCGCTACCGCAGTAGCACCCAAAGCGGCAGCTTTACGGGCAAATTTGTTTGAACGGATTTTTGTCATTAGATTTTTCATCGTAAACACCATTTTATTTTGTTTAAAAGAACCGGTTTTCTTGACCGGCATTGTTGCCATCACTGGCAGGGTATTAGGTCTGATGATCTGCTCGTAAGCTGGACCAGTCGGACCGAATTCAGCGCAGCTCATGGTTTAAGCCGCCGTTTTTGTATCAGGTTTCTTGGAGGGTTCCGGCAGCGGATCGGCCACATATTTTCTGATGCTAACTGCAGACAGTACCGCGCGGTTTTGACCGCCCATATCGATGTTGCAGAGTATTTCCATCATGGTAGGGAACTGGATCTCGCCGGCATCTTGCTTTGCTTTGAGTTGGTCGAACATCTCAAAGGGCATTTTGATTTTGATAATTTCATTACCCAGGACGTTTGGGTTTCTACCGGAGTTGGGTTTTGTTACCCAGATAGAACCACCTTTGCTGGAGGGATCTATTTCATAGCGAGTTAGTGATTCCACTTTGCCTATGACTGTTGTTTGCATTTCGCCTAAAAAGCCTTGTGACATGATATTTTTTCCTATTCTTTTAATGGTTTTGTTTATTGTTTCGAGCATTTAAAGGCCGTTGCTCAAACGGCTGAATTAGTTTGTTATTAATTTTGAATTACGTTTATGTGCGAACCCTACGGGCCGGGCTTTCCGTTCCAATCAATGTTTAAAGCTGATAACTCCGACTAAGCTAAAAATGCTATTCCGCTAAAGCTACATAGATTTTTAGCTAAGTCTCCGTAATTCAGCTTTAATCATTGATTTTCACTACAATCCCTTTCGCCTGCGCGCTCTGCTTGCTGTAATGTGCTACGCGCTTGTTTTAATGGCCCCACCGACTCACCAACCGGCTTGCATCAACCACGCCAGTCGGAGCCGTCGTATGGATAGCGGCTATCGTTTCACGGCCCCGAAGCCTGTCAAGGGATCGCTACGCTCAACCCTTGACAGGCTTCGGGATCTCGTGACGATGACGCCGCACCCCATACGACGGCTCCGACTGGCTTGATTCAAACCGCTTCCAAACACTTTCATTTTTTAAATTACGCGCGTTGGTTGTGTTGCTTTAATGTGTGCGTTTATTTGTTTCTGGAGTTCTTCAGGCAAGTCTCTTATGTAAATTAGTTGTTTATGAAGGTATAAGGTCATGACTGATTTAGTCAGGCCATACGGCTTCAAGCCCCGGTCCATTGCTTCTATTTCAAGCCGAAGGTAATCCTTTGGACCCAGGGCAGTGCGGTAAATACGTTCTGAGTTATCACCAGAACTGCCACGTTTGGGCAAAATTGGTCCTAACGAATGATTTGAGTTTTGTTCCGTCATTTATGCTGCGCCTAATAAAGTGGATTGGTTATTTAAAGCTGAAATTTCAGACCGGA
This sequence comes from Methylobacter sp. Wu1, assembly GCF_036553575.1. Lineage (NCBI taxonomy): Bacteria > Pseudomonadati > Pseudomonadota > Gammaproteobacteria > Methylococcales > Methylococcaceae > Methylobacter > Methylobacter sp. Wu1. The sequence continues at coordinate 46,215 of NZ_JAZHOC010000047.1, forward strand.
TGTAGCGTAGAACCAGTAGAAAATGATCGTCACCAAAGTTAAAGGAAGCCCTAAAAAGAAGGCTACGAACATACTCCAATATTTGATCCACCAAAGGAAATACAAGCTGATAAGCAAGCTCAGATTGATAAACAAATGCTTTTATCTGTTCCAAGAGATAATCACCAGTCAAGGTATCGGATTGGCAGATATGCCATTCAACATCAACTAGATTACGGGACACATGATCAACGATAACGCCAATAATTAGTTGTTCAGGATTGGTGTTTGTTATTGCATTCATAGAACGAACCCTTTCTTTAAGTTTTCTGTCAATAAGGCAAGGTTGATAAGCTGGTAGCGGCCAACTTTTACAGTCGGTAAATAACCCGCATCTATCCATCCACCAATAACGCCCGGAGTCCGGCCTATCTGCTCTGCAAACTTGTCTGGATGCATCAGAGGCACCCCGGATTCTATGTTGACTATTATTTGTTGTTGTTCCATGATGGCCCCTTAGCCTGCTGTGGCTGGTTACGGCTGGTTAAATATTACATGTATTATATACATGTACATGAATAAAATACAAGTATTATTTACATATATGATAGACGAGTTTGAAATAAATATAAGGTTTAAGGATTTAAGAAATCATCTAGGGTTAACAGTAGATGATTTCTCATTAAAAACAGGGATAAAAAGTGGACAAATCAGCAATATTGAAAACAAGAGACAAAAGGTTTATGGCTGGCAAATTCAGGCTATATCCAAAATATGGCAGGAATACGCTTATTGGTTAGCAACAGGCCAGACCATTCCAGAAGCCGGACAAATCAGCCCGGAACTGGAGGAAGCCAGAAAAAAACTAGGTCAGGTTGGTTAACCGCAGGGAAGGTTTTAAAAAAATGGCAAATTTGCGAAAAACAGGGAAAAGGACAGTATTAGGAATGAGCAGAACAGCAATGTTAAAAAGGAAATTGTATAAAGCAGCAATAAAGGGATTAATAACATTAGCATTTATGATCCCAACATATATATGGTTTATAGATCGAACAACGGATGTAATAAATAAAAGAATAGAAAAGCAACAACTAACATTAATCAATCAAAAGAAACAAGAAGCAATAGCCAGAGCAATAAGAGAAACTGAAATCAGGGAAGCAGAACAGGAAAAAGCACGATTTAAAGCACAATATAGAAAACCGGAAAAGTGCTATAACGTACAAGACAACGAAACAAGGGTAGATTGCGCCAACGATTACATAAGAGCCAGGAAGGCTTTTGAAAACGCAGCCAATTAATACATTCTTTCCACTTTCTTTCCACTCTAACCCGTTTTTATTAGCTTTAAACGGCTTTTGATTTTTTCCCAGCCCTTTATTTACGCTGAATACAGCCGTTTTAAGCTGAAACCAAGCCTCTTTTAATGCGATGGTCGTGCGTTCGAATCGCACACGACCCACCAACAAAACTAAATGAATCAACCAGTTAGCTTTTTCGAGCAACTGGTTTTTTTGTGCCTGAAATGTCAGTGTAGTAAATTTGTCACAAAATTTTCTATCTTACTGGCATGCTAAGCAAGATGTTCAGGAGACAAATGCGCATAACGCATTATCATCTTCACATCCTTCCAAACGCCTAATTCCTTTAGCCCATGTAACGGGCGCCCCTGTTTTACAGGCCCGCTAGCCCAAGTATGGCGCAAATCATATCGGCGAAAATCTTTGATGCCGGCTCGCTTCAGTGTTTTACGCCAAGCCTTGTTTTCATCTGTACGACAGAGGAAAGCACCCGTTCTTGGATTTGCTCAATCATCAGCCATTCGTCGGGCGTTGAGGCTGCCGATCGAAGCAGGGTTACCGTATTCGGTAAGGCTAACTCGACGCGCTGAATCAGGTCAGCCATGATTCTGCGGACAAACTGCGGTTTGGCTGCGATCTCTTCAGCGAAACGATCCCAATGGCGGGGCATCAGCCATCGTGGCCGGTTTTCACCGCCAATCCTGAACGCCAGCTTCTGACTTAAGCTGGGATATACGGTGGTACAAACCAGATCGTAAAACGGGGCCAGTCGGGTTCGCTTGCCGATGGTGATCAGTGATAAATTTTTAGCATGGCCATCCATATTGCCGACCAGGACATTGAATATCACCCATTCGATCAGGCGCTTTTTATCGAGCGCGGGTTGAGTGCTATGGACGACTAAATGTTCTCCAGCATAAACGGACAGGCGCTTCATCGGTTACGATCCACAATCACGACATCGAGGCCGAGTAAATCCAAGATATGCATGACTTTGTCGAATTGCACCGTGCCTTTGCCGTTTTCCAGGTCACTGATAAAACGGGTACCGGTTTGTCCCAGCCCGGCAAGATCGGCTTGGGTGAGGGTTTGGGCTTTTCTATGGGCGGCAACGATTCGGCCTGCGTCCTTTGCCGAGATGATATTACCGCTCGGCAATTTTATGGGATAAGTTAACCGTATAACAATTCAATATTCCCGAGCGGTATTTTTGCCTATTATTTTAAATGGTGTGTCCGGTTTAGTGCGGCCATATCAGATTAGGCGGTGTTTGCCGAACATTGATAAGCCCTTGCTGACCTGCTAAATTATGGCGATTGAAACTTATGCTGATCCACAGAGTTCTACCATGCTTGAACCTTGGGTATCCGTCGATTGGATTGCAGAGCACCTGGGTGTCTGCGTGCGGTATGTCTCTGGATTGATCGTAAAGGATTGCCTGCACACTGGATTGGACGGCTGTGGGAGCGATGCCCATGTCCACAGGGGCTCATAAAAAATCGACATCGGGATGTTATTTTGAATCCAATCCTTAGCAATTTTGACTTTCTTAAACACCATGATGAGTTACTGGTGCGATTGGCCCAAACCGCCGAAGCCTGTTTCGTGCCCGACCCCAACACCACGCTGATCAAAATGCGTCAACTGGGCGAGGAACTTGCCAAAACCATCGCCTCCCGCGTGGGAGTAAACTCCGGTTGCGAAGTCAAACAGGTCGACCTGTTAAGAGATCTGGACTACACCCTCAGGCTGGACAAACAAGTCAAAGATGCTTTCCATGCCTTAAGAAAACTCGGCAACCCTGCGACCCACGACATTACCTCATCCTCCCACCGTGATGCCCTTAAAGCTTTACAGGTAGGCCATGCGCTCAGCGCCTGGTTTCATACTCAATTCGGTGGCGATAAAGCCAAAGGTTTCAAACTGGAGCCGTTTGTAAAACCGCAAGACCCTTCCGAAAAAGTGCGCCAACTCGAACAGGCACTACAGGAACTGCAAAAACAAACGAAAACGGCGGAAGACCGGTTAAGCCGCGCCGAACAACAGCAAAAAATCGAAGCCCAAAAAGCCGAAGCCGAAAAGCAACGTGCCGAACAGATGGCGAGCGAGAGCCAGGTCTGGGAACAAATCGCCACAGAGCACGAGGCCAAGCTGACACAATTCCGCGCCAAAATGGATGTGGCCAACATTGAATACTTCAAGTTTTTTACCGGACTCGAAAAACAACAACAGGCCGAGCAAATTCGCCGTGTCGAAAAATCCACACTACACCTGAACGAAGCCGAAACCCGTATTCTGATCGATGAACAGCTTATCGAAGCAGGCTGGGAAGCCGATAGCGTCAATCTCCGATATTCCAAAGGCGCCCGCCCGATAGCCAACGCCAACCGCGCCATTGCCGAATGGCCAACCGATTCTGGCCCCGCCGACTATGTCCTCTTCATGGGCTTAACCCCCGTTGCCGTGGTTGAAGCCAAAAAGAGCGCGAAGAATGTCTACGACGATATCGGGCAAGCCAAACGCTACGCCAAAGGTTTGCAGGAACAAGGTGCATTCACTCTTGAAACCAACTATGGCGAGTTCAAAGTTCCCCTTACTTTCGCCACCAATGGCCGGCCTTATTTAAAACAACTGGAAAAGGAAAGCGGCATCTGGTTTCTGGATGTGCGCGACAACAGCAACCGCCGCAAAGTCCTGAAAGGCTGGTACACACCGCAGGAAATCAAAACCTACCTCAGACAAACGCCCCAGCAGGCGGAAGCCGAGCTGGACGAGATGGCGTTCGACTACAATCTGAAACTGCGCGACTACCAGGTCAACGCCATCAAAGCCGTCGAGAGCAGCATCAAGCAGGGCAAAAACACCGCGCTAATCGCCATGGCCACCGGCACCGGCAAAACCAAAACCGCTATTGCCATGGTGTACCGCCTGCTCAAATCCGAACGCTTTCGCCGCATCCTGTTTCTGGTCGACCGCTCGGCGCTCGGCGTACAAGCCACCGGTGATTTCTGCGAAGTGCGCCTGGAAAACCTCAACACTTTTGCCGACACGTTTGATGTCATGGGAATGGAGCAAAACAAGCCCCCCAAACCTAATCCGGAGGACGATACCAAGGTGCACATCGCCACCGTACAAGGAGTGGTGAAGCGTATCCTTTACCCCGGCGATAATGAAAACAAACCCGGCGTCGGCCAGTACGATTGCATCGTCGTGGACGAATGCCACCGGGGTTATTTGCTTGACCGCGAACTCAGCGACACCGAAATCCTGTTCCGCGATCAAAAAGACTACCAATCCAAATACCGCGCGGCGATTGACTATTTTGACGCCTTCAAAATCGGCCTCACCGCCACGCCCGCGCTGCATACCACCGAAATCTTCGGCCCGCCGGTATTCACCTACAGCTATACCGAAGCGGTACTCGATGGCTACCTGAACGACCACCTGCCGCCGATCCGCATTCATACCAAGCTGGCGGAACAAGGCATCAAATATGCCGTCAACGAGCCGGTCAAAGTCTACGACGCCGAGAACAACAGCATCGAAACCTACAACACGCCGGATGAACTCAACTTCGATGTTGCCGACTTCAACCGCAAAGTCATCGCGCCGGAGTTCACCAAAGTCGTCACCCAATGGCTGATCGAAAGCGACGCCATCAACCCCTATTCGCCGGCGAAAACCCTGGTGTTCTGCGTGACCGACAAACACGCCGACGATGTGGTGGAAGCCTTTAAAGCCGCCATCGAAACCTATCACGGCGAAGTGGAAGACGATGCCGTGCAAAAAATCACCGGCACCACCGACAAGCCATTAGACAAAATCCGCAGCTACAAAAACGACCGCCTGCCCAACATCGCCGTCACCGTGGACCTGCTGACCACCGGCGTCGATGTGCCGAAAATCTGCAATCTGGTGTTTTTGCGCCGGGTCAACAGCCGTATTCTGTTCGAGCAAATGCTCGGCCGCGCCACTCGCCTGTGCCCGGAAATCGGCAAAGGCCCGTTCCGCGTTTACGATGCGGTGGACATCTACAAACAACTGGAAAAAGTGAACACCATGAAACCGGTGGTCACCAACGTGGATATCAGCTTCAGCGACCTTGAAGCGGAAATGACGCAAACGACCGCCCCCGACCTGCAAGACCTGGCGAAAAAGCAATTTATCGCCAAGCTGCAGGTAAAAAAGAATTTCTTAACCGACGAACAGGTCAGCAAATTTGAGACCCTCGTCGGCAAGCCGCCCGCCGACTTTGCCAAAGACCTGAAAACCATGCCGCTGCAACAAGTGGCGCAATGGTTTACCAACCATCCGGGACTGGGCGAACTGCTGGACGCCAAACTGACAGGCGCTGACGGCTTTCTCCCGCCCATCGTGATTCATGAGGGTGAAGATAAAATCACCCAAATCACCACCGGCTACGGCGAAGGCCAAAAACCGCAAGACTACCTCAATGCCTTTAAAGACTTTATCAACGCCAACAGCAACCGTCTGCTGGCGATACAGACCGTCATCAACAAGCCCTGGGCCTTAAGCCGGCAAAGCCTGAAGGAACTGGCCGTCGAGCTGGATCGCAACCGCTTTCGCGAGCAAGACCTGCAAACCGCCTGGCGTGAAGTCAAACAGGAAGAAATCGCCGCCCGCATTATCGGCTTTATCCGCCAGGCCGCGCTGGGCGAAGCGCTGATTCCGTGGGAGCAGCGTGTTGATAAAGCCCTGGAAAAAATCCTCAATAGCCAGCCGTGGAAAACCCCGCAACGGGAATGGCTGCAACTGATTGCCCAACAAATGAAAGCCGCTACCATCGTCGACGAAGCGGCGCTAAACCAGGGCATTTTCAAGCATCAGGGCGGCATTAAGCGCGCCGACAAATTATTTGAACAGCCGGTGACCGACGTATTGGAGCGATTCAATCGAGCGTTATGGCAATAATTCAAAGCGTAGGTCGGGTTAGGCGTAGCCGTAACCCGACGTATCGGATGACCAATCCGCATCGAAATGTCGGGTTACGGCTGCGCCTAACCCGACCTACAAAAACTGTATCCCGGCATCCCGTGCCGGGATGAAGCCAGGCCTATGTTAAAATCGAACAATTATCCTATGGCAATAATTTAAGCGTAGGTCGGGTTAGGCGCAGCCGTAACCCGACGTATCGGATGACCAGTCGCATCGAAATGTCGGGTTACGGCTGCGCCTAACCCGACCTACGAAAACTTTAACTAAACCTAACTACTTATGAGCACCCAAGACCTCGTCGCCAAACTCTGGAACCTCTGCAACTTGTTACGGGATGACGGCGTCACCTATCACGAATACATCAACGAGCTGACCTTTCTGGTGTTCCTGAAAATGGTCGAAGAAACCGGCCAGGATGAACTGATTCCCTCTGGCTGCCGCTGGGCCGATCTGGAAGCCATGAATTCTGCCACGCGCCTGGAAGCCTACAAAAAAATGCTGGTGGATTTAGGCTCCCACGGCTCGCTGATTACCCAGGCCATTTACAACAACGCCAGCACCGTGATCCGCAAACCCGCCACCCTCAACAAACTGGTCACCGAGATCGACAAGCTGGACTGGTACAACGCCAAAACCGAAGGCCTCGGCGACATGTACGAAGGCCTGCTGGAAATCAACGCCACCGAGAAAAAATCCGGCGCCGGCCAGTACTTCACGCCGCGGGTACTGATTAACGCCATGGTGGAATTGATGAAACCCACGTTGGACGACGTCATCGTCGACCCGACTGCGGGCACCGGCGGCTTTTTGATCAGCGCTCACCACTATATCAAGCAACACAACGACATCAACGCCCTCAACGAAGCGGCCTACGACAAATACCAGCATAAAACCTTCTACGGCATGGAGCTGGTGCCCGATACCCGCCGTCTGGCGATGATGAACCTGATGCTGCACGATCTGGCTATCGACGACCGGAACGCCGGCATTCTGTTCGGCGATACCCTCAGCAACGAAGGCAAACAACTGCCGCCCGCCACGCTGATTCTGGCCAACCCGCCGTTCGGCACCAAGCAGGGCGGCGGCATTCCCACCCGCGACGATCTGGTGCACTACACCAGCAACAAACAACTGGCTTTTCTGCATTTGATGTACCACGTCATGCTCAAACCCGGCGGCCGTGCTGCCGTGGTGTTGCCGGATAACGTCTTGTTCGAAGGCAGCACCGGCAGAACCATCCGCCAGGACCTGATGGAAAAGTGCAACCTGCACACCATCCTGCGCCTGCCCACCGGCATTTTTTACGCCGCCGGGGTTAAAACCAACGTGCTGTTTTTCAGCAAATCCAAAGACGCGAATAAGGACAAAGGCAACACCCAAAACGTCTGGGTCTACGACTTGCGCGCCAACATGCCGCAATTCGGCAAACGCACCTTGTTCACTGCTCAGCATTTGCAGGAATTTTACGACGCGGTCGGCCGCGACCTGACCACGGTGGACGAAGCCGCCCGTCAGGCCTTTATCGAGCGTCATACCCGCAACAACGGCAATCCAGGAGACTGCCGCCTGCGCTGTTTTAGCCGCGAGCAAATCCGCCAGAAAGACGACTCGCTGGACTTGTCCTGGATTCGCGACGACAGCGTCGAAGACAGCGCCAAGCTGCCGGAGCCGGATGTGTTGATTACCGAAGCACTGGAAGAAATGGCCGGGGCGATGCAGGAATTGCAGGCAATTTTGGTTGAGCTGGGGGCGGCGGAAGAGGGTGAGGAGTTGATTCAGTGAGCAATGAATTACCTCAAGGTTGGATTGAAGCCACGATTAATGAAATCAATCTTCATAAATCTCAGAACATAACGCCAAGCGACTTCCCAGAAGAAGAGTTTGAGCTTTTTTCAGTCCCTATTTTTCCGACAGGGAAGCCGGAAAATTTATTGGGCAAAGATATTGGCTCTTCAAAACAAGTAGTTTCCCCGGGTGATGTTTTGCTTTGCAAAATCAATCCCAGAATAAACCGAGTTTGGACTGTTGGCGAAAAAGCAAATCTGCGCCAAATTGCTTCATCAGAATGGATTAATATTAGGAATCCGCTGATATGCGCGAATTATTTGAAATACGCTTTTTCGAAAAAGGATTTTAGAGAACTTCTTTGTTCGGAAGTTGCTGGTGTTGGAGGCTCATTAACCAGAGCGCAGCCAAAAAAGGTCGAAAAATACACAGTTCCAATTGCGCCCCTAAACGAACAAATCCGCATCGCCGACAAACTCGACAGCGTGCTCGCCAAAGTCGATGCGGCCCAGGCGCGCCTGGAAAAAATCCCCACCCTGCTCAAGCGCTTCCGCCAATCCGTCCTCGCCGCCGCCACTTCGGGGGAGTTGACGAGGGAGTGGCGAGTACAAAACGGCATAGGTCTAACAGACTGGAAGCAAACTATTTTTTCAGAAATAAGCAGGGAAATAACGGTTGGATTTGTCGGAAAAATGTCCGACAAATATCAAGAGTTGGGAGTAAAGTTTTTACGCTCTCAAAATGTTAGAGCATTTAGATTTAACCCTGAGAATTTACTCTACATATCAGAAGATTTTCACAAGGAAATCTATAAATCCAGACTTGAAGCAGGTGATTTAGCCATTGTGAGATCTGGGGCTCCAGGAACAACCTGTGTTATTCCCGAAGAATTGGGAGACGCGAATTGTTCTGACCTCGTGATAGTTAGGCCAAACGATCAACTTTTGCCAGAGTATGGATGTGTCTATATGAATTCATCTGTAGCACAGCAAAATGTAATAGCAAATCAGGTTGGAGTGGCTCAACAACACTTTAATGTGGGATCAATGAAAAATATGCCAATTTCATTGCCATCAATCCCAGAGCAACAAGAAATCGTCCGCCGTGTAGAATCCCTGTTCACCCTGGCCGACACGGTCGAAAAACAATACCTCGAAACCAAAAAACGCCTCGACCGTTTAACCCAGTCGTTACTAGCCAAAGCCTTCCGCGGCGAACTGGTGCCGCAAGACCCCAACGACGAACCCGCCGCCGAATTGCTAAAACGCATTCAGGCCGAACGCAACGCGCAGCCGCCGGTTAAGAACAAGCGGAGCAAACCCGCATGATTACGATCCACGCCACCAAAAAACTCTATGCTCATTTGCCAGTGGCAGCCACGATGAATCCACCTCCAAGCGATGATTCTGCGGCCACCCCTCCCGATTCCGCTGACAATCCATTAAGCGGCTGGCATGCCAATCTGCTTACCCTGCAACGTCGCCTGTGTGTTGTGCTGGTACACGATGCCACCCGCTTCCCGCTGTTTATGAAAGGCTTGGTCAAAGCCGATTTTGCCAACTTCGACCGACTGTTTGCCGACACCCTGATGAACACCTTGCTCAAATTGGGCGCGAATCAAACGCAAATGGATAGCGCGTCGGCGTTGCTGGCCCCGTGCCGGTTCGACACCGATTGCAACCGCTCGGTACAAGGCACCATGAACCAGATGGCGGGCGACATTGAGCATATGCTGCGGTTTGACCATACCAAACTAGACGATATTTGCAGCTACCGTACCGGGGTCTGGCTGGCGGATCGACCCTGTACGCTGAAAGGCCAAAAAGACTGTATCTGGCCTGAGAAAGCGATGCTGGCGCTGTTAACCGAAGCAGGCAGGGGAGTTGATTCGGCAAATGTCAAAAATAACATCGTGCATTTGGGTTCGCGCGATGGCTAAAAGCTACCAGCCCCCTTACACCATCACCCCAGCCATCATTCGCCTGATCTCCGACATCAGCGAACAGCTCGGGCGATTGTCAGTGTTGGAGGGTGAAAAAAACCTCCGCCTTCGCCGTATAAACCGCATTCGCACCATTCAAGGCTCACTTGCCATTGAGGGCAACACCTTAAGCGAAGATCAGATCACCGCCATTTTGGAAGGCAAGCGGGTTATCGCTCCACCCAAGGAAATTCAGGAAGCCCGCAATGCCATTAAAGCCTACGAACAATTTGAAAGCTGGCAGCCGGCCAACGAAAAGCAGTTATTGCAGGCACACCAGGTGTTAATGGCTGGTTTGATTGACGATGCGGGCCGCTATCGCAAGGGCAACGTCGGCGTGATGAATGACGAAGCGGTGGTGTACATGGCGCCGCCTGCCTGTCGCGTTAAAAAACTCATGGGGGATTTGTTCAGCTGGCTGGCCGCCAGTGATCAACACCCGTTAATCACCCGTTCGGTATTCCACTACGAATTCGAGTTCATTCATCCATTCGCCGATGGCAACGGGCGTATGGGGCGCTTATGGCAAACGCTGATCCTGAGCCAGTGGAAGCCGTTGCTCGCTCAACTACCCGTTGAAAGCATGGTGCACGCGCATCAAAGCGAGTATTACCAGGCGATCAACCTGAGCACGCAAAAGACCGATTCCGCGCCTTTTGTCGAGTTTATGCTGGGCGTGATTTTGGAAACCGTTCAAAGCACTGCCGGAAACAATACCCGGCAAGTCGGCCAGCAAGTTACCCCGCAAGTCGAGGCATTGATAAAAGCGCTTTTTAGAGTTGATAAGCCGCTGACTCGAAACGAATTACAAACCGATCTAACACTAAAAGACAGGGAATCATTCCGCGAGCGCTACCTGAAACCTGCGCTGGAGGCGGGTCTTGTTGAAATGACCATTCCCGACAAACCCAACAGTCGATTGCAGCAATATCGCCTCACAGAGCAAGGCCGAAAATTGGCGGGAACGTTCACATAGTCGACTGTGCCTATCGAAAATTAGCGTAATAGAAGCACATAAGATGCAAGGTGAAATCAACTTTCACCTTGCGTTTTTCATCAATTAAAACGGTACAGGCCGGGTTAAAACACTGTGTTTTGCAGCAGGTGGTCAGGGAGTCGCAGAAGAGTGCGGGACTGTGATAGTCACTGAATCAGTAGCGGCATTTCCTGCTGCATCGGTACACTGAACATTGGCTGTATATACCCGACCGCTGCCTTGGCCGGAACGTTCAGCCCGCAGTAGCATTTCAAGATTGCCATTGATCTTCCAGTCAGCATCGGTGTTGCCATCGCCAAGACCATTGACTGTCTCGTTACTGCTGACAGAAACAATTTTGCACACTGGAGGCTGTACGCTGCACCAGTCCGTCGTGTTTGCCTTTATTGTTACTGCAACCATTTTATGGTTAACCGGCCATAAAACATTGGGCGTGGCTTCCAGACCATTGATCGTAGGCGGTTCATTGTCTGCCGCTCTGATTGCGGCCAGATCCTGCTCGTCCACCAATCCATCACTATTCATATCCACTGCCGGGTTGAACGCGGCATCCCCCACTTTGCTGCCAAGTGAGATTTTGACCAATGCAAAATCGTCGCAATTCACTACGCCATCGCGATTGGTATCGGCAGGAAGAATCGGATTAACCACATTGCTTTTAACCACGGCATAATTGATTGCCTTGGGATTGTCTGCCTGGATCGCGGTGAACGTCAGTGTATCCGGAGTGCCGATCGGCGTCGATAATGGCGGGTGCATGACCACTTTGACATTGGCGCTGCCGTTTGCCGGGATACTTACCGAGCCTGACGTCAGACTCACCTGATAGTTTTTATCATCCAGTGCTGAAAAGTTAAATTTTGCATCATTCCCATAATTCTTTATCTGAAAAATATAAGAAGTATCCTGATCTCGGCTCATATTTACTGCTACGGGCGGAAAAATGGCAAACGACTGCGGTGAGAATTGGGATGCGCGCACACGTTGGAAAGGTTGCCCACTCGCATCATTGCCCACGGCATAGACTACAAATTCTTGTGTAGGAATGGTCAATTTTCCCAGCAGTTCGCCAACATCAGCATCAGGCGAGTCCAGGTTGAAAGACTGTATGACTTGCCCGTTCCGCGTCCGAAGTTCGAAAGAGACGGATTGCGGCTTACCTGACATACGTGCGATTGCCTCTTGGGTTTTGCCTACAATAGGGAAGCCGGAAATGGGGAAATATCCCTCATGTCCCGGGCGTCCTCCCGGCTCGACAAACCGGAAGGCATTGAACAGCAGATTGCTGTCGCCATTGACCAGAGCCGAATAATCTCCGCTGCCTTGGATAGAAATGTGCCAATCGCCAGGTTGCGGCGCATCGATTGAGTACACTTTTGCAGATCCTGCCGCCGTCGGGATAGACGGTTGCGTTACGCCAGTATCATTAGCAGAGACGATACTGCCGTCCGGGCGGATAACAGAAATACTGGAAACGCCGGTACTGGTTACTGAAACAGTGATTCGGCTGGTTTGAAGGTCTACAGGGAAGTGGTGATCGACTACAGCAGTGCCTAATGGTCCGGCAACGGCCAAAATATCAGCGGCATTACTGCGCGCCAGAAGATTCGCTAGTTGCGAAAAGCCAGCGGTTTTGCCTGGTTGCAGGATAAATGTTTGCCCTCCAGAGCTATTGGAGATATCGAAGTATGCCGGATCATAAGGAGAGCAGTGTCCATAAAGGCCATTAAAAACTTTGACATCCTTCTGTTGCGCAACCGTTTTCACTTGCCCTTCCAAATAAGCATCTTTGGCGCTCGCATCTGTGTACATGAACAGCTCCCCTCCGGTTTCCGAAGCCGACAATGCATCATATTCGCCTTTCATCGAAAGCTCTGGACAATCACCGCCTCCCCACGGATACAGATTGTCCACTGCATTCAGGAAGCGGTCGGCATCGTTTGTAGAGGTCAAAGGTCCCGTAGAAGGATCGTTAAACGGCGACAAGATATAGCGTGTCGGTTCATCCGGCGTACCATACCGCGAATTCAAAATATTACGAATGTCTGTTTGTACACCATTGATTACTGAACCCATGCTGCCTGTGGTATCTACAGCAAATGCCAATGACGGGCCAATTCCAAGCAGACTTTTGAATTCATGCTCACTGACTTGCTCCTTGATCGCACGCAGCGCTTCTACGGTAGCATCTTGCGCCACAAGAGCCGCAGCCGGATTATCATCGGCATGAGGCGACACACCGACGGGAACTGGCCCGGCCATTACAAAACAGGTGCTAGAATCCTTGTTGATACCGCCATAACCACCGGTATGGTCAAAGGAACCGCCATGGGCGCATTTTCTACCAGCCTGATATAAATGTGTCCTGTCCTGGTTAGAGAAATAGCCGCTGGTCAGGTATGAAGACGTCAAATTGTCCGTAAAGCAAAGATCCAGCGCAGGGGCGTCGATGCATGTCTGTGCGTCCTGTGGTGCAACATTAGCGATAGAGCTTTTGCCAAGGTCCGGATTCGGCGATGAATTTCCTAGTTCTATCCAGGTACTGTGTGAATAAAAATCCTGCAAGGTATGGAAAGCTTCACCAAGTGTTTTTCGGGCAGAATCAGCATCTTAGTTTTTGAGTGAATCGACGGTTTCCTGGTATAAGTCCTTGATCAGGTCACTGCAGGCCTGTAAATTTTCCGCATCGCAATGCCGCGCGCTTGTCGAGGGATAATTATTATCCACCGAGGCGTTGGCGTCTGCGATCTGTTCTCGTGCATAACTCATGGTTTTGGTGAGCGGCTTGGCATCGGCGCCATAACCATATTCGGCATAGAACACATCGAGCGCCTCCCGAGTCATCTGTTTATGGCTTTTTCCACCCGTCGCTGCACCTTTAAGACCGCCAGGAACAAAGGCTCCGGCATCCACCGGAAGTAGTGTTGTTCCCCAGATCGTTACAACAATAGAAAGCCGTCTAAAATGTAATGGCTGATGTATCACAAGTATCTCCTTCTTAATGATATTTACTGCGAATGACTGGCGATAAACTACCGCCAATTTGTTGTCGACCTTGCCTTGATTGCATCCAGCTCATCTTTCCATATTGCTCTTTCAGCCTGTGAGATCGATGGATCATGGTAAAGCCGTAATACCGGCGCTTTAGCTTTGTCTTTAAAAAAAGACAGCACCCAGATAGCGGAATTGGTTTCCGCATTCAAAAGCCCTTTTCCTTGCGCTACATCGGCGCGGATAATGTTGATCAGTACCGGAATATCATCGTCGGTGAGCTGCTTGAAAACCTCGATAACATCTTCTTCATCCGGCCATTTATAAGGTTTAGTGAGGGAATGGGTGCCAAACGCCCAGGATAGGTTGTCATGTAGCAGTTCGCGTATTTCAACTTCGCGTTGGGATGTGCCGGCATGATGGGAATTGGCGCTCGCACAACCTTCGCTGATGAATATCGCAGCAGACAGGCAAACAGTTCTTAATAAGCGTAAAAAATTCAAGTCCTTTATCTCCATAGGTCAACTAAAGCTATCGTCCTAAAATGAGGAAACGGAAATAGCGCAAATAAAAGCCCGATATCACGCTATCGTAAAATTCCTTGCTTCTTGATGAGTGGATTTATCTTATTATTCTTGGAAGTGCTGTCTTTTTAAGACAAACATAATTCTTAAGCAAATATTAAGCTTAAAATTATAGGGATTATGATTTGTGTCAAATTGAATTTATGAAAGCGTGATGGAGTTCATATAAAAAAATCCAGTCGTATGATTAATAATGCTAGACGATTGAGTGGGATACAGTTGTCATTGTTGGGATAGATTCTGCATGCACTATACTGATGGCCTATTCTGATTTGGGGCTTTTTCGAGTAGAAGCGTGATTTCTCTTTTAGCGACTCCTGACTTTGGAGAAGGCAGTAATAGTTTAGAACTGGTATGTATGAGTGACATTGAACATTGATTTGTCAGTAGTGGAATACTTCAAGATAAAAAACAGCAATAAATCACAACACTTTGGCGGGGTTCTAAAGGACTGGAACTTACAGAAAAATCTAGCCTCCGAAACATCCAATAGTCCAGTGAAGTCGGCCTAAGCCTGCTAATCATCCTATTTCAGCGGGTTTTGCCTCGAAACATCCTCCTCATAATAATCAAAATAACAGGGACATTTTCGCTATGAGCCAAGCGACTTTGACAATCCGTAATCCGGCTATCATCCTGGCAGCCTTAACCACTGAGGCAGATGCTTCCAATCTGATTCTCTCAAACGATACGACATGGCATGCCGGTGAAGCGCACGACCTCACTGATGTGACAGTTCAAATTGCAAACGGGGCCACGCTGACGATTGAAAAGGGGAGCGAGATTAAAAACGGGCGCTTCGAGGTGTTCGGCGCGCTTAATGCGGTAGGCGCACCTGATGCGTTAGTTTATTTTCGGGATGTATCTATTGCCATGGCGAACAATGATCCTCTCGCCATCAATGAAGGGCGGATCAATATCGCCTATGCGAATATCATCGGTGCATCTTCTTATCTCAGTGGGGCAGGCTATGGTTCTGTTACCTTAACCGATTCAATAGTCAGTTACACCAACTACATGCCCTGTCTGGGCCTCGGTTATCCTATAGCGGATGCTCATATTGAAAGAAATATCTTCTATCTGTCCGGAGGTATCTCTACCGCTACAAATAATAATGTCTCGGCCTATATCAAAAAAACGCTTTTGTCGAGCAGATGACTCCGGCGGTTGAGAATAGGGATAGCAGCAGCTGTGCAGCGGTTGCAGAAAACAACAGCTTTCTTAGTACGGATCGCAGGCCCTCGTTTTAGAAATGGCTATGGCAGCGATTCCAATTCCGCAGCGATTTCCGCCGCTGACAATTATTTTGGCACGACGGATGCCGCATTGATTGATGAGATGATCTATGACAGAAAAGATGATCTTTCAGCCGCTTCGTTTATCAGTACCTCTCATATTAAGCGCTATCGCCGGATGCTCCCAGACTTTTTGCCGGAACTGACGGCAGTGGGGGTGTTGATCTGCTTGACGATGTGGAGCGGCTGCATTTTTCCGACAAATCAATCGCCTTATTGTTTTTACTCGCGCTTTTCGGCGGCAGCGGGTTTAGGCGCAGGTTTTTCGACGGCGGCGTGTTTAGGCTCGTGCTTTTCGGCAGCCGCGCGTTTGGGCTCAGGTTTTTTGGCCGCAGCATGTTTAGGCTCAGGTTTTTTAGCGGCAGCGTGTTTGGGTTCGTGCTTTTCGGTGGCAACGCGCTCTTGCTTTTGCGTTTTGAAATCCTTATGCGCCACCTTGGCGCCCTCATGAAAACCTTTGATGACCGAACCATTGGCCGGCAGCATTTTTGTGACCATCAAAGAGCTGAACACGGCTCCATAGGATAGTCCGTAACAGACGCCATAGAGAGTGTTGTCCAATAGCTTGGATGGCGCCGAGACAATTTTGCTTGCCGCTTGTTTGGCCGCTAAAGCGCCTTTTTTGACTCCAGCCACTACCATGCCGGGTTGATTGTCAGTTTCTGTTGCATCATCGACTGTCGATGTTTCAGCGGGTTTGCGAGAGGTTTTTGCAGCCATTGTTATCTCCCGAACATCAAATTAAAAAATATTTACGTGGGGATGTTTCGATAGGCAAACTTATGTTTTATAGGCTGTCCGAAACATCCTGTTAGGATAAAAATAACGCTGGCAAGTTCATAAAATTGTCATTTACGATCAACATTGCTTGATTTGTCCGAGTTATAAACTGATTGTTGCGCATGGGCCGTTTTTTATCCTGTTAGCCGCGCTGGCGGCAGGTCATGAAACCGATCTTCAGTCAACTCGCCGCACCTTGCCGCCTGAATCGTGATGCGCGCGTAGGTGCGAATTCACTTGTGCCCCTTGCGGGTATTCGCACTATTTATGCCTATATCTTGGGGAAGCGTTTCGGGTCGAATGAATTCGACCTTACAGTTACCGTCGCGCTGGCGGTATTTTTTAAACCCCTCAGTTCAACCGATGCCTAACATCGGTAAGGAATCTGAAACCAATGTGAACGATTCCAGACTAATCAATGAACTTCTGGAACCCGATTTATCTAAAATATAAATTGATAATTCAGATATACAGTCGATAAGCGATCTTTGGCAATCCGGGCATTGGTTGCAGCAGTCACAGCTTAATTAAACAGCTACTGGAATTTATGAGAATTGACTACTCATTGAAGCAATGAAAGACGCGGCGCAAGACATGATCACCGTAATCCACAACAAGGTTCCGAACAGGATCCGCATCCGGGTGCCGTCGATCAAACATAAGCAGACCTATGCCAACTTACTCAAGCATGATCTGCTCAGTGATGAAAAGGCAAAGGGCATCTATCATGCAGAGCCCAATATTGTGACGGGAACCCTGCTCGTTAAATATCACCCGGCTTACCATAACGAGGAGGAAGTGGTTCAACTGGTCATGAGAGCCGTCAGTAAACTGCGCAAGGGAAAGATCGAGATTACTGAGAAACACAAGAACCCTAAGTTGGGAAAAATGGCCCCAGGCGCCTTTTTTACCCGGGAACTCCTGGTCAATATTGCCGGAAATGTCATCGCGGGCGTCTTGGTGGCCGTTATGGCCACACGTTGAAAATAAGCAGACGGCGCAACATGCCCCGTCCGGCTCGAGCCGGCTAGACTTGCGACCGTGAAATCGAATTCTGAAATTTAATTCAATGGCTTCGATAACAGATACCGGTTCATACGACCATAAACCGCGCTATTGTGTATTGGTTATCCATAACAGCGTAGCCGGCAGGACGCGTTTTCATGTGCCCGGCTTGTATCGCAACGAGTCCTTGCGCGCCAGCTTGGAATCGAAATTAGCAGCCTTGGCCGAATTGAAGCTCGTCCGCGCCAATACCCTGACCGGTAATTTGTTAATCCAATATGCGGTTTCCCGAGATGATGAGGCTATGCCCGCCAGCATAGCGGGCCTGCTGGAAGCGGTAACCGGCTGTTCGATTATCCACGAGCATGTTCACAGGCCTTCGCCCAAACCCAGAGCGTTCAAAACCAAAGAAAAAAAACGCGCGCCTGCGGCGACGAGATACCGGAAGCCGCCTTACCATTTGTGGCACACGCTTGCCGGTTCCCGAATCATCAAGCTCGTCGAGGGCGAAGAGGAGGGATTGACCAACGAAAGCGCCCATCAACGGCTGGCTGAATACGGTCCTAATGTTTTGTCCGAACATCATGGACGTTCTTCTCTACAAATCTTTTTGCAACAGTTTGTGTCCGCTCCCGTGGCCCTGCTCGGATTATCGGCAGGCATTTCATTGGCTACCGGAGGCGTGGCCGATGCGTTTGTCATTGCAGGCGTCGTGCTGATCAATTCGGTTATCGGCTATGCAACCGAGCAATCGGCTGAAAAAACCATTAATGCTCTGGGCCAGTCGGCGCCCGGAATCGCAGCCGTTATCCGGGACGGCAAAAAAACGGATATTGCCTTAAAAGATGTAGTAATCGGCGATATTCTGGTGCTTGCGCCGGGAACTTATATCCCCGCTGATGCTCGCTTGTTAAAAAGCAATCGGTTGAATATAGATGAATCGCTTTTGACCGGGGAAAGCCTTCCAGCCAGCAAAAGTCATGCTTTCCTGGGAAAAGCTCAAACGGCCTTGGCAGACAGGCAAAATATGATTTATATGGGGACAACGGTAATAGGCGGTGACGGCCGCGCCATTGTCGTGGCTACCGGCCGCCATACCGAAATCGGCAAGATTCAAAGCATGGTGGGTGAAGCGGTCACGCCCGAAACGCCGATGCAAAAGCAGATCAATGAGATGGGCTTGCAATTGGCTTTGTTCAGCTCAGGGATCTGCGCGCTGGTATTCTTTGTGGGATTGATGCGGGGCAGGCCTTTGCCGGAAATGCTCATGTCGGCTATTTCGCTGGCCGTAGCGGCGGTCCCGGAAGGCTTGCCGGCTGTGGCGACGACTACGCTGGCGCTTGGCATCAAAGACATGCAGCGGAATAAGGTACTGATTCGTCAGTTGCCGGCCGTTGAAAATCTGGGATCGGTTCAGGTCATCTGCCTTGATAAAACCGGCACGTTGACGTTGAACCAGATGAGCGTCGTTGCGCTAAAGACCGTGCAATCGGCTATTAGTGTAAAAGAAGGCCGCTTTTTCGACGGCGAAGCTGATATCGATCTTTATCAGGCTGACGGGGCATTGCAGCGCATGATGGAAGTGCTGGTGCTTTGCAATGAATCGACAATTGCCAAGGAAGGCAGCCAAGATTTGCAGGGATCGCCTACCGAGAACGCATTGCTTCAGGCGGCTATCGATGCGGGTGAAGATGTCGCTGCATTAAGAGCGCGCCGGCCTTTGGCAAAGGTGGACTACCGCGCCGAAGCCCGTCCCTACATGACGACGGTGCACCAGCTCGAGGACGGGCGGTTTTTCACCGCTGTCAAAGGAAGTCCGGCAGCGGTCCTGGAACTTTGCCAGCAATGCAGCAATAACGGCCATTTAAAGGCTTTGTCGGAAGACGACCGGCAATCGATTTTGATCTGGAACGAAAGGCTTGGCGCCGATGCTTTGCGTGTGCTGGGCGTGGCTTATTGCATTACCGGGGATGCAGCCGATTGTAAACGGCAAGGGCTCACTTGGCTGGGACTGGTGGGCATGGAAGATGTGATCCGGCCGGGCATGGAAGCGCTCATGGCCCAGTTCCATGACGCCGGCATTGAGACCGTCATGATTACCGGCGATCAAAGCTCCACCGCTTTTTCAGTAGGGAAAAGGCTGGGCTTGAATGGCCGGTACGGTAAATCGCTGGAAATTATCGATTCCGAGCATTTGGATAAATTGCATCCTTCCGTGCTCGCCGGTTTGATCGATCACACCACCATTTTTTCCCGCGTCAGTCCCGCTCACAAGCTGCGCATTGTTAAAGCCTTGCAGCAAAACGGCAAGGTTGTCGCGATGACCGGCGACGGCATCAATGACGGTCCTGCGCTTAAAGCGGCCGATATCGGCATCACGTTGGGTGAGAAAGGCACTGACTTGGCGCGCTCGGTAGCCGATATGATTCTGCAGGAAGACGATCTGAAAACCATGGTGACAGCGATACGCGAAGGGCGCGCTATCTATGACAATATCCGTAAAAGCCTGCACTTTTTGCTGTCAACCAATCTCAGCGAAATCGAAGTGATGCTGTTCAGCGCCATGATCGGGCGTACCGAGATACTCAATCCGATACAGCTGTTGTGGATCAATCTGATCACCGACATTTTCCCGGCGCTGGCGCTGGCGCTGGAGCCTCCTGAAGAAGATGTCCTGAAGCGGCCGCCTCGCGATCCGCAGGCTGCGATCGTAGACCGCGGCGATTATGCTGAATTGATCCGGGAGTCGGGCATCATCACAGCGGGCGCTCTAGGCGTTTATGGGTATGGTTTGCTGCGTTACGGGCCGGGCCAGAATGCCGGCACCCATGCTTTTATGTCATTGACGCTTGCGCAATTGTTGCATGCCTATCATTGCCGCTCGGGAAGAACCTCTATTTTTCGTTCGGAAAACCGGCCTTCCAACCGCTATCTCGATGCCGCGGTTGGCTTGTCCGGCATGCTGCAGGTTTTGGCGGCGTTCCTGCCGCCTCTGCGCAGGCTGTTAAGGCTGAGCCCGGTGGGCGCAATTGATATAGTGGCCATCCTGGCGGGGGCAGGGTTGCCGCTGATTGCCAATGAAGCGATAAAAGGCATCGGCAAAAATACCTTTCATAAGGACGATAAGCCATGATCACTGACTATGTGTTTACCTCCCAATCTGTCACGGAAGGACATCCCGACAGGCTTTGCGACACCATCAGCGATGCGATCGTCGACGCCTATCTGCGGCAGGACCCGACTGCCCGCATCACGGCGGAATGCGCGATATCGAAAAATGTGTTGTTTCTTGCCGCACGATACGCGAGCGAGGCCGTTGTCGATATTCCGGAAATTGCGCGTTCCGTCATCAAGGAAGTCGGCTATTGGCCCAGGGATTTCAATGCCGATGAATGCGCCGTTGTCACGAGTCTGATAGAACAAGCAAAGACGGTCAGGGAAACAAACTTTTCAATGGACGACGAACTGGATCGTATCACCGTTTCGCACCAGGCCACGGTCTTCGGTTACGCTTGCCGTCATACGCCGGAATTGATGCCGCTGCCCATTACCCTGGCGAACCGGCTTTCGAGGCAGCTGTCCGAAGCCCGGAGACAGCGCAGTATCGAATACCTGTCCCCCGATTGCACTACGCAAGTAGGCATTGGATTCGTCAACGATTTTCCCGACCGGATTCACAGCATGACGCTCATCACCGGCTGCAATAGCCCGGATTCAATGCCAGCCTTTGAGCAGATTGAAGAAGATCTTTGGCAGCATGTCATCAATCCGGTTTTTCGGAATACCGCTATCAAACCCGATACTATGACCCGGGTGATTATCAATCCCGAAGGACCTTTTATGCGCAGCGGTCCGGCAGTCCACTCCGGCATGACCGGCCGGAAAACGGATGGCGATACTTACGGAAGTTACGCCAGACATTGCGGGGCGGCTTTAAGCGGCAAAGGACCGTCGCGCATCGACAGAGTCGGCGCCTATGCGGCGCGATATGCCGCCAAAAATGTCGTTGCTGCGGGGCTGGCAGAGCAATGCGAAGTGCAGCTCAGTTATACCATCGGTTTTCCCGGGCCGGTCAGCGTCAATCTGACGACCAAAGGCACGGGCATAATCGACGACCATGAGATCCGCAAACGCCTGCTCAGACATTTTGATTTTCGTCTGGGGGCTATTATCAGGGATTTGGAGCTGCGCGAACTGACGCGGAAACATGACGGCGTCTTTTATCAGAAATTGCCTGTCAATGGACATTTTGGTTCGGATGGTTCGCTTTTACCTTGGGAAAAGACTGACAAGGCCGAGTTACTGGCTGAATAAGAAAATGAGTGGGATTGTGGGACTGCTGTCAAAGGCTGAGCCAAGCTTGTGGTTGATGTGGCGATTTATTTTGTTGAACAGCCCGAATGTTCACTCACCCTCGGAATCGGCTTTTTGCTCGTACTCAATCTGATTTATGTCTTTCACATCCAGCAACTGAAACGCATACACCAGAAAGGTGGACGCAGGCGCCAACACATTACCCCGCGCCGCTTGATGAATCGCTAATCCGATCAAGCTCAAAAATACAAATGAGCGGGCATCGAGCCGGCCTTTACTGTAATCCAGCAGCGCCTTGTCGAACCGATCGAATCCAGCCAAGGCCAGCGCTTTAATATACAAATTCGGAACTGTTTCATCATGATCTTCAGCTTCTTCTACCAAATTGAAGAGGTTTTTTGTTTTGGCAAATTCAGCAATATCCTGGAAAGGGACAGCGTTTTCGTGACTGATCAAAATACTTGCCGTCGAGGGGTTCAATTTCAATTCATTGATGCCGAGAAAATCGGAAAACAGTTCTTCAAGGCGATTGAAATAATTAACATCGCCCCGTTTTTGCGGTATTTTCAGTCTGACGCGTCCCGGCAATCGATGCTTAATGAAAGCGGAGGGCTGAATTTCGGCATCGGTCATGATTCACCCTGGTCGGAGGCGGCTTCACTGGGTTCGGGAGTTTCGGATGGGCTTCCGTCATATTTTTGCTGAAGATCGGATCGGGCTTCAGCCAATATATCTTCAACTTCTTCGCTGATTTCGGCGAGGATTTCCCGTCCCTGTTCTATAAGCAATATCCCTGACTTGAGCGCCTCGCGCGCGCCAGGGCGGGCCGCTCTGACAAGGTCGGGCAACAGGGGTATTACGGCTTTGGCTAAAATTGTTGCGCCGACCCCGATGGCGATTCCAAGCGGGACGCCGTTCTTGTATAAGTCGTCTATTTTCATAGTCAGCTTGTCCTCGATACGCATACAGACAGCAGTCGGAAGAATCAGCGTCCGAGAGAATCTCAACGTTTACTGATGACGCCGCCAATATGTCCGGTTTATTGCAATTAGCCAGCAGATGCCCGTACCCTCCGTTTGAAAATGATAATTACCGACGGAATAGCCCGGCATCAATAGATCAGCAATCTTCATAGCTCAAAGTTGCACTGCCATAGCTATGGCAGTGCTGATTTTAAATTCGTGTAATGCAATTTTTTGACAGTAATAGCCATGAGCAGTTTCACTTTTTATTTTGGACGGTGATGAGGCTGATCGCTGCAGGCATTCATTCCGGTGCTTGAGTGAGGGTATCCTGGCGGCGGCACGGATGTCCATGCCGTGTAGGTGTGAATTTACTTGTGCCCCTTGCGGCTATTCGCACTGCCTAGGCCGGTACCCGGGCGTTTGCTCCGGGTCGAATGAATTCGACCTTACAACTGCGGTGCTCGGCGCGGCAAACGGGATGAAATCGCCTATGTGTAACATCAGTTAATAAAACTTCCTGGCTACCGAATATCTTGAAATCCGGGCAAGAAACAGCCCAAACTCGACTGATTTGTCACAAACTTGCAATCATTTTGGCTCTTATTGGATTCCGGGGAGATACCCAAGCATTGTTGACTCCTTGAATTTGAGGTTCAGTATCGCCATATAGGACGGATGATTACCTTACCTCAACTATTAGACAACGCCA
>NZ_JAZHOC010000061.1:0-90391 GCF_036553575.1 Methylobacter sp. Wu1
TAGCGAGCGTGAACCACCCGATCCCATCCCGAACTCGGAAGTGAAACCGCTTAGCGCCGATGATAGTGTGGCCGTTTGCCATGCGAAAGTAGGGCATCGCCAAGCGCCTATCCGAAAACCCGGACCCCGAACAAGGGCCCGGGTTTTTTTTTGCCCGCCGCGCTCAGGCCGCCCGCGTCTCCCCGCCCAGCAAGGTCAGGATCTCGCCCGTGATGTAACTCGAGTCTGCTGGCGATGCGAAAAAGACAAACGCAGGAGCAACTTCTTCCGGTTGTGCAGGTCGTTTCATTGGCGTATTTGCACCATGCTTAGCCACTTGCTCCGCCGGTTTATCTGCGACATTGAGTGGAGTCCAGACGGGGCCTGGCGCAACGCAATTGACGCGAATACCTTTCTCGACCAAATTCAGCGCCAGTGATTTAGTAAAAGCATGAATGGCGCCTTTGGTAGAGGCATAGTCAATTAGGTGTTTATTTCCTTCCAGACCGGTAATTGATCCGCAATTGATAATGGCATCGCCATCTTGCAGATGTGTGAGCGCTGCCTTTGCCATGCGAAAGTAACCGTAAATATTGGTTTTAAAAGTGGTATCAAATTGTTCATCAGAAATATCTTCGATTGATTCCTGGTTATGCTGATAAGCTGCATTGTTGATTAAGATATTCAATTTGCCGAATTCATGGACTGTTTTTTCAACAGCATTTTGACAAAACTCCAGGCTGGTTACATCGCCCGAGATTAACAGGCATTGACGACCTTCTTTTTCGACTTGCCGCTGAGTTTCTTCAGCATCGATCTGTTCAGATGGAAGAAAGGTTATTGCGGAATCCGCACCTTCGCGAGCGAAAAGTACAGCAACGGCACGACCAATACCCGAATCGCCGCCGGTAATTAAGGCGACTTTATCTTTTAATTTGCTCGAGCCTTTGTAATCGGGCGCAAGATATTGTGGCCGTGGCGTTATTTGCGCTTCAACACCGGGGCGTTCCTGGTGCTGGGCGGGCATTGGGCTTTTAGGATATTTTTCGTTTGGAGTTAGTTTATCCTCAGAATTTGGTTGGCTTTCTTTTGGCATTAAGCTCTCTCCTAATCAAAAATATTTATAACCTTTTTCGCACGTACTAAGAAAGAATATATCGAATGCTAAATTAAAATTCCTGACTTCTTTTTTAAGATGCTTCCATAATTCAATTGTTCAATCATTTTATGGATTAGCCGAAACATCACAAAAACAGGCATCTTTGTTAATTTGACTGCTAAGCGTTGATGTTTGCTGGTTTTGCAACGCACGCTAAAGCCTGATATTTATACACAACAGTTGGTTGGAGGAATTGCTTTTTGCTTATGAGGGGAAATACCCTCTTCAATGAGAAATTAAAGAGGGTTCTACACAGAAATGTCCGATGCTTAGCCTTAGAGGCATAAGCTCTATAGTCTGGCTAGGCCAAAGGTTTTAAGAATCCAGGCCAAATCTTATTATTGAGGCAAAATCATTGGCTTTTAAACTCGCCCCGCCGACCAAGGCTCCGTCAACACCTGAAATATTCATGATATCGACAATATTGTCGGGCTTCACATTTCCACCGTACAGGATCCTTATGGATGAAGCGATTTGCTCGCCGTACAGGTCCATAATAAGATTTCTAATGAAATCATGTACTTCTTTTATCTGCTCTAATGTGGCGGGTTTTGCTCCTTCACCGATAGCCCATACCGGTTCGTAAGCGATAATTACTTCGCTGACAGCTCTGGGCGAGACGGCCTCAAACGCCATTCGCAATTGCCGGTCCAACAAGCTGAACGTTTCATTTGCGAGTCTGGCTTCTCTGTTCTCACCACAGCAAAGAATGACCTGTAGCCCTTGGCCTAGAGCAGCCTGGATTTTTAGCTGAATGGATTGATCGCTTTCTCCGGCTCGTTCTCTTAATTCTTCTTCCAAAAACCGGGACAATCCAGTCAGGAGGTTACGATTCTCTTTGGCGACCAGGTATTCCAAAGTTGCTATAACTTGAGCATCGGCACCGTCTTTTGCTTTCAGTTTCTTCAACTTGTCGGAAAGAAAGCTGTCTGTCAGACGCCTGGCCACACTAGAGGCAAAACCATAATATTTCCCTAGATTGGCTCTGCGGTCCGAATGGCCAATTATGACACGGTCGACCCCAATGGCTCCCAGCATTTCGGGCGAAATTTCTCCGGTAAATGCGCCTTTGGATTCAAAAAACGTATCTTGCGCCAGCAGAAATACATTTCTGCCTAAGCCATATTCTGTCCTGAGAAAATCCGGTTTAATATAATCGGCCAGGGTAGAAAGTCCTGTGTAAGGAGGTGCAAGGCCTATATCGACATCTCTTATTCCGCGGCAGATATCCAGGATTCTTGCCGTAAGGGCGACACCCGACAGGGGAATCATATTCATTTTCCAGTTACCGGCCAGAAACGGCCTGATCGCTCCGGGAATTCCGGCTTCGGCTTCGATTTTATGCCATTGGTTTGCCGTTCTTTGACGGAAGTAGTTTCTATATGCCTTTGGATTTGCCGTCTTCATGCATTGTACCTTTTAGTCCAATATTAATTTCCGTATGAGGTTTTAGCCCCTTACCCTATTAATAAAATGCCATGTGCTACCAAAAAGTTGTGATACGGCATTTTCGCAGACTGTGAAAATTTACTTTTCTGTCTGGAAATTCTCAGCTAGTGTTCGTAGCAGAGGCACGAAGAACCTCATTTTGCTTCCGATTCCTTGATAGGAAACTGATACCGGAATCGGATGTTTTCCCACCGTTCCGAACATTACACCTTACTCATGCTGAAGAGCAAGAAATAGTTGGGCAAACCGACCAAAATCTCATTGCTTTTGATAGCGATTACGGACTCCTATGCCGATGAGTACAATCAGCGCGGTCCAAAGCAGAGAAGGCATCAACCAGAACCATTCTTGATAAAAAGTGACTGGCGGATTTGTCAGATAAGGGACTTCATAAACGCCGGCCCAAGCTTGGTGTAATGGAGAACGCTCCAGAATATCTCCGGATGCCAGAGATACGGTAGAAATGCCGGTATTGGTCGCTCTGAGTACAGGCCTTCGGAATTCGACGCCTCGCGCCAGCGTCATATACATATGCTGATAGGGTTCTTGCCAGGCGCCGTACCAAGCATCGTTCGTGACGTTGACAATGAACTGGGCCCCGAGTTCAGCCAGGGAACGCGCGAATCCGGGAAAAAGACTTTCATAGCATATTTGCGGCCCCATCTTGTAACCATTCCAGTGTAACAAAGTCGTAGGCCCCTGTCCGCGTGCAAAATGACCGGTCGGCGGCAGCCAGTTGCGAATTTGCGGGAAGAATTGTTCGCCAGGAATATATTCGCCGAAAGCCAGCAAGATGGATTTGCTGTAATGAGGCGGTACTATTTCACCGTTTTTATCGAGCACGAACAGCGAATTCGTAATCAGCCGGGTGGCTCTATCGACACTATAAGCGCCGGTAATCAGCGGCAGTTCGCGCTCGCGAATAAATTGGCTTAATTGGGCCGGATGCGCATCGAATTTGAAGTCCTCTCCCAACAGTGACGGAAAAGCCGTTTCCGGCCACAGTACAAAGTCGACTTTTGCTTCTGTTGCTTTTAGCGCCTGATCGGTCAGATCAGTATACCGTTTAAGTATTTCCTGGCTATAGCCTCTGCCTAATTCGGCGGCGAGTTTTTCCGAATTGCCGATATTGGCCTGGACCAATAACGCTTTAAAAGAGGCATCCGGTTCAGGCAATCTGTTTTTGAGCCAAAATCCGCCGGCGTTCAGCAAGACAAAACCCCAGACTACAGCCATCAGAATTCTTTTACCGGCGGCCTGCCGGCGTTTCTGCCAGGCGATATAAAGCGGCAGATTGCACAATAATGTAAGAGCGCTGAGGCCGCTGAAGCCTATCACTTCAGCCCATTGGTAAACAGGCACGCCGGCACCATACCAGGAATAACCGAAATTCCAGTCAAACAAGGTCAGCGAGTAAGCTTCGCATATAATGGTGATCAATGCCATTAACGCTAGCGAAAGCCGTTCCGGCCAAGCGAACTTGCGCCGCCCCCAAAACCACAACATGCCCGCCACAGGGACAAACAAGTGCGCAATCAGTGCATAGAGCAACATGCCGAGGACTGCTACGGGCCAATCCAGATGCGCAAATTCATGCAAAAGATAAGTGACCCAGTTAAAACCGATCAGTGTAAAAATGAAGGACGTAACCAATCCACCCAAGAAAACACCTTTCAGGCTGGTTTGCCGGTTCCAGAAAATCCACAACGGCACGAAGCAGAATAAAGACGCCCAAGGCGGAAAAGGAATATAACTGGTGCCGATAAAAATGCCGGACAGGACCGGCAGCAACCAGAGGCGGGTTTTGCTAGCTGAAAAATCGTTCATATCAGTTTTTAATGAAATATTTTATTGTACACAAGCGCAAGAGCAGATGTTGTCGATGGGCGGGGATTATCCTGCAAAGTGGTCTATTATCTAAGTATTTTTATACAAGATTATTAGAACTGTATCGGCAAATTATTTACTGGCCGCTGACTGCAGCGTATTCTCAGAATACATTTCATACATAACTGTGTTGGCCTTGCCGGAATTCCTATACAACATGCTAAAATCGCCGATTACCTTGCAACCTTGGGATGTTATTTTTATCCATGTCTACTACGCTAAAGCTTCCACTTGAATCATTGAAATTAAATGTTGATTTGTCTCATATCGACTTGCCGGAAGCTCCCAGGCAGCAAACTACTATTTTAGGGCAAGCCCGCGCCCAGTCGGCACTGGAATTCGGCGTTGCGATGCGCAATCCCGGTTATAATATTTTTGTCATGGGCGACCATGGGAGCGGTCGGCTGACCATGATCACCAATCATCTTGATACGACTGCGCAAAGTTTGCCCGCGCCGCCAACCTATGCGTATGTGGAAAATTTCGAGAATCCCAGGGAGCCAGTCAAAGTTGAATTGCCGGCCGGGCATGGGCAAGAACTTTGCAGGGATATAGAGCGATTGATCGACAATTTGCTAGTCACTTTTCCGGCTGTCTTTGAAAGTCCTGCTTACCAGCAAAAGAAGAGCGCGATTGAGCGGCAATTTAATCAGCGCTATAACAGCGCCATTGATCTGGTCGAAAAAAAGGCCCTGCCTCTGAACATTGCTCTGTTCAGAGAAAACGATTCCATTACATTTGCACCTATCAAGGACGATAAGTCGCTGGATGAAGACCTGTTTATGCAGCTGCCGCAATCGGAGCGCGAAGTTTTTCATAAACACGTGGAAGAGCTGGAAGACTATCTGGGCGATGTATTGATCGAACTGCCCCAGTGGCGCCGAGCTACAGTGGAAAAAATCAGGCAACTCGACAATGATACGATCAGCTTGGCTATAGAACCGCTGTTTTCAGAGCTGGATGATAAATACCAAAATATTGACGACGCTGTTACGTTTTTAGACGAAATCAAAAAAAACCTGGTTATCACGATTACCGATTATCTGATGCCGGGCCGTTCATTGGAACAGAAAGATATTTCCGCCAAGCGGCTCATGCTGACTGAGCTTTATATGCCCAATATTCTGGTCGATTACAAGCAGGACAGTGGCGCCCCCGTTGTTTTTGAATCTCACCCGATTTATCAAAACCTGTTCGGGCGTATCGAATATGTCAGCGATCAAGGCACGCTGGTTACTAACTATCGCAGGATTTGCGCCGGTTCCCTACATCGGGCAAATGGCGGTTATCTGATTCTGGATGCCGAAAAACTGCTGACTTATCCTTTCGTCTGGGAAGGGCTTAAACGGGCCCTGAAGTCGGGCCGCATTGAAATCGAGTCGCCCTATTCGGAACTGGGCATTAATACGATCACCTTGAAGCCCGAGGTGATCCCATTGAATGTCAAAGTCATCCTGGTCGGTTCTCCCGAGATCTATTATCTGCTGGAGGAGCTGGATAGCGAATTTAACGAAATGTTCAGAGTGCTGGCCGATTTTGACAGCTATATTCAATTGACTGATGAATCGATACAGCGTTTTGCCATCCTGATGATCAAACATGCCGCGGACTCGGGGGCAAAGCCGCTGTCACGTGCCGCTATTGAGGGCCTGATCGAGCACAGCTGCCGGCTTTCCGAAAATCAGTACCATCTTTCTGCACGCATCAATGACTCGCTGGACATCATCGGCGAAGCCAATCTGTTCTGCCATAAAGCCCAGGCCGATCAGATCGATAGAGTGCATGTCGAACAGGCTTTGGCGGCAAGAGAGCAGCGTAACGGTAAACTATCCCAGGACGTCCTCGAAGAAATGCTCGTCGGTACGATACTGATCGATACCGAAGGCTCGGCGATTGGCAAGATCAACGGTCTGACGGTGCTGGAAGTGGGCGGCAGCAGTTTTGGCGCACCTGCACGCATCACTGCGACTGTTTATCCGGGCTCTCGGGGCATCGTCGACATTGAGCGCGAAGCCGAGCTTGGCCAGTCCATACACTCGAAAGGCGTAATGATTTTGACCGGTTATCTGGGCGACTGTTACGCCCAGCAATTTCCATTAGCCATTTCGGCCAGCATCGCCATCGAGCAATCCTACGGCTATATCGATGGGGACAGCGCGGCGCTGGCTGAACTTTGCTGTCTTATCTCGGCGCTGACTCGCACGCCGATCAAGCAAACGTTTGCCGTGACCGGCTCGATTAACCAGTATGGGGAAGTCCAGGCTGTAGGCGGCGTCAATGAAAAAATAGAAGGGTTCTTCCGGCTTTGCCAAGGGCGCGGCCTCAATGGCCAGCATGCCGTTATCATTCCGGCCGCCAATAAACGTAACCTGATGCTAAAGCAGGAAGTCGTGGATGCGGTTGCTCAAGGTTTGTTTGCCGTTTATGCGGTGTCCAATGTCAATGAAACCCTGGAGTTACTGACTGATCAGCTGGCCGGTTCACCGGATAGCGAAGGCAACTATCCAGAAAACAGTATTAACTACAAAGCCATTTTCAGATTAAAAGAGATCTCCGATATGGCGCTTGATGAGGATAAAGAGGAAGGGGCAACCTGAGCCTGTCAGGCGCAGCTACTGCGTTTAATAGCTGCGCCACGGATTAACGGCCGGACTCGGTTACTATGACATCGATGCCGTTCTGCCTCAAGCGGGTCCTGATCGTATTGACGCTGGTCATATGGCCATAAGGTCCCATTTTAACGCGATACCAAATGGTATTGCCGCCGACTTTCGCCTTCTCGACGCGCGATTCAATGCCCATCAAGGCCAGTTTGGCCCTTAATTTATCGGCCTCCTGAAATTCCCTGAAAGAGCCGGCCTGCACCATATATTGAGCGCCTTTATCCTGATGTTGGGCATCTTTATTTTGGCTCTCCATCGCTTGATCTGTCTTATCTTGAGGCTCCTTGATCTTGCCGATGAGTTCTTCGCGGGCGCGCGTCTTGATTTCATAATCAGGCACAACCACTTCCTTTTGCGGCAGAATAGTGTAGAAATCAAACTGCGGCGGCTGATGCACGGGCTCGGCTGCTTTCTTTTGCTGAGCCTGTTCTTTTTTGACCGGCTCAGTTTTGTCGGGTTTTGTTGCCGATAGCGCAACCTGCGGGAGATCGCTCTGCTTAGAGCCCGTGTTGCGCAAATAAACCAAAAAGACTACAAAAGCAATAATCAGCGCCGTGATCAGCATCCACTTAAAAACCCCGACGCTATCATGGTGGCTTGGTTTTTGCCCGCGCGGCGCTGTTCTTCCCTGGGTTGCTCTATGTTTGTAGTCTATGGCCATATATCACATTGCTTCTGGAGCGTTGATCTTCAGCAGTCCCAATCCGTTTGCCAGGACTTGTCTCACGGCGCTGATCAAATTCAATCTGGCGTCGCGAAGCGCGGCATCCTCAACGAGGAATTGATGGGCATTGTAGTACGTATGAAACTCGGTCGCCAGCTCGCGCAGATACTGGATCAATTGATGCGGCTCATACTGAAGCGCCGATCGCTCCAGCACTTCAGGATAGCGCGCCAGTGTGCCGATCAGATCGATTTCATGCTCTTCGGTCAACCGATCCAGATTCTCCATGCCCAGCAGCAGATTTCTGTCCCAATCCTTTTCGTCAAGTTGGCGGAATACGCTGCACACCCTGGCATAAGCGTATTGCACATAAAACACGGGGTTTTCATTGGAGCGCGAGGTCGCCAGCTTCAGGTCGAAGTCCATATGCTGTTCCGACCGGCGCATGACATAAAAGAAACGCGCCGCATCCTTGCCGACCTCGTTGCGCAGTTGCCGCAGCGTGACAAATTCGCCGGAACGCGTGGACATCTGGACTTTTTCCTCGCCGCGGTAGAGCACTGCAAACTGCACCAGCAGAACCTTCAGTTTGGATTCATCGGCGCCCAGCGCGGTCATGGCCGCCCTGACTCTGGGAATATAGCCGTGATGATCGGCGCCCCAGATATTGACGATGCGGTCGAAACCACGGTCCAGCTTGTTCATATGGTAGGCGATGTCGGAAGCGAAATAGGTGGTCTGGCCGTTTTCCCTGACTACAACCCGGTCTTTTTCATCGCCCAGTTCGGCCGATGCAAACCAGGTTGCGCCATCCTTTTCATAAAGATGACCGCCGGCGCGCAGGCGTTCCAGCGCTTGCCCCACCGAACCGTCCTCCATTAACTGACGCTCCGAGAACCATTCCTGATAGTCGACACCAAACTCTTGCAGGTCAAGCCTGATGTCGTCAAGGATCGTGTCCAAACCGATTTGAAAGAGGTCACGGTACAGCGACGGCCCGAGCAGGGTTTTGGTTCTGGCGATCAGCGCATCGATATGCTCTTCCTTATCGCCGCCGTGCGGCTCGTCTGCCGGTATATTTTCAAGCACCAGCTCTGCAGGCCTGCGGTAGTCGTTGCCGGCGTTTTTATGAATATCCCAGGCGATATCGCGCACATACTCGCCCCGATAGCCATTGCTTGGGAAATTGACCACTTCGCCGCACTCTTCCAGGTATCTGAGCCAGATGCTGGTAGCAAGAATATCCATCTGGCGGCCTGCGTCGTTGACGTAATATTCGCGGTGCACGTCAAAACCGGTCGCCTCCAGCAAATCGGCAACGACCGAGCCATAAGCGGCGCCACGGCCATGGCCTACGTGCAGCGGCCCGGTCGGATTGGCGGAAACAAACTCAACCTGAACCTTTTGGCCGGCGCCGATAGTGCTCAAACCGAAACTACGGCCTTCATCATGAATCTGTTTGATAATCTGATATTGGGCGTTGGCATTGACAAAGAAATTGATAAACCCCGGGCCGGCCAGCTCAACCTTGGTAATCGCCTCATGCTGGGGCAGTGCGGCCATGATTTGCTCGGCCAGTTGTCGGGGATTTGATTTTGCCGGCTTAGCCAGGGTCAATGCCAGGTTTGAAGCAAAATCGCCATGCTGCGGATCGCGGGTGCGTTCAATGTTAATGCGCGGGGTAATTTCCTGACTCAGAACACCTCGATTTTTAAGTGTTTCAACGGCTTGCAGGATAAGTGCCTCTATCTTTTGTTTCATTGCTTCATTGCGGTAAGTAGATCAAATAAGTGCCACATTATCCATGAAAATCATCTGATTATCCATTCAAACAACATCAATACAGATCCACCGGATCGATATCCAGCGACCAACGCACTTTTTTGGCCTGCTTGAGTTTTTCAATTTCCGGCATCAAGCCATCGAGCAAGGCATGCAAGGCTTGACGCCTTGTGCTCTGAAACAGCAATTGGTAGCGGTAAAGTCCGGCGCGCTTGGTCATGGGCGCCGCAACCGGACCCAGGATCTGGATATGTCCCTGACTGTATTGTCGGGCCAGCTTGCCCACCGCTTCCAGAAACAAAGGCGGCATTTTATTGTCCAGGGCCTGCGCCCTCAGCAGCGCCTGATAGCTGAAAGGCGGCAATGAAGCTTCTTTGCGCTCTGCCAAAGCCGTTCTGGCGAAATCGCTATAGCCTTGCCTGATTAATGTCGTCAGCAAAGGATGCTCGGGTTTGCGGGTCTGCATGATCACTTTGCCGGGCTTTTCGGCGCGTCCGGCCCGCCCTGAAACTTGCACGATCATCTGCGCCAGTTTTTCGGCCGCATGAAAATCGATGCTGAACAGGCCGCTGTCGACATCGAGAATCGCCACCAGCGTTACATTCGGAAAATGATGGCCTTTAGCCAGCATCTGTGTGCCCAGAATGATATCTACGCAGCCCTGGTTGATTTGTTGCAGATAGTTTTCCAGTGTGCCTTTGCGCTGAGTCGAATCGCGATCCAGGCGCACGATCATTCTATCCGGAAACAGTGTGGCCAGTACTTTTTCGACGCGCTCGGTACCCAGGCCTAGCGGCGTCAGTTCGCCGGTTTCGCAGGCCACACATCTCTGGATCAATGGTTGTTCCTGGGCGCAATGATGGCAGCGCAGCAAACTTTCGTCATAATGGATGACCAGATTGGCGTCGCAGCGCCGGCAGCGTGCAACCCAGCCGCAGCCATGGCAGATCAGGGTCGGGGCATAGCCGCGCCGGTTCAGGAACAGCAGAACCTGTTCGTTTCTCGCCAGGGTTTTCCGGATGTCCTCAATCAGTGCCTCGGACAGACCTTCCTGCATGCGCTTGTTGCGGATATCGAGCAGTTGCAGGATCGGCGCTGTGGCATTGCCGGCTCTTTCAGGCAGATGCAGCAGGTGATAACGGCGTCGATCGACATTATGCAGGCTTTCCAGCGACGGCGTTGCGGAGCCGAGCAACACCGGAATATTCAGCAGCTTGCCGCGCACGACCGCGACGTCGCGCGCCGAGAAACGAAAGCCTTCCTGTTGCTTGAACGAGGCGTCATGCTCTTCATCCAGAATGATCAGGCCGGGATTTCTCAGCGGTGTGAATAATGCCGAGCGGGTGCCCAGCAAAATCGAACAGACGCCTTGTTGCATCTGGAGCCAGGCGTTTTGCCGCTGTCCGTCGGTCAACTTGGAATGCGATACCGCAATGGTGACGGCAAAGCGCTGCCGGAACCGTTCTTCAAGCTGCGGCGTAAGCGTAATTTCCGGCAACAGGACCAGCACCTGCTGGCCGCGCTCGAGTACATGCCGGATAATCTGCATGTATACTTCGGTCTTGCCGCTGCCGGTTACGCCCTCCAGTAGAAAAACAGCGAACTGCCCCAGCGATTCACAGGCGGCATCAATGGCGGCTTGCTGCTGTGCATTGCACTGCAGCGCGCTGTCGCGAGTCAGCAAGCCGGGGCCGGGCGCAGCGTCAGGCTTACTGATCTCAAGTAGTCGCTTATCGACCAAGGTTTTCACGGCCGGCCGCCAGTTTTCATTCCATAACGACAATTCGGTTTCAGACAGGCTGCCGGCATGGCATTGAAATTTTTCCAGGACGCTTTTTTGTTTGGGCGCACGATTCAACCGGTTGCCGTCAATAGTTTTGCCTTGCTCTGTCAAGGCATAGCACTTTTCTACATGCAGTTCGGCCGGCTTGCCCTGGCGCAGCGAGACCGGAAAGGCGGCGCTGAAAACTTCGCCCAAAGGATGATGGTAATAGCTGCTGGCCCAGTGCAGCAGGCGCAAGTCTTTGGACGACAGCAGCGGCTCATCGTCCAGAATGCGCGTGACGCGTTTTAATTTGCTGTTGTCGAACTCGCTGTGCTGCGTTATGGCAACCAGAAAAGCGACTTTGCTGCCTTTGCCGAAAGGCACCTCCAGGCGCATGCCGGGCAGGACGGGGCCGGGGCCTGTTTCGGCCGGGGCAAGGTAATCAAACAATCGATAGAAAGGCGCGGGAATGGCGACTCTGAAAATCAGTTCGTTCCCGCCGGGCGGTTTGGCCATAGTGGTTAAATGAGGTTTATAGTTATTGTTCGCAGAAGGGCAAATAGCCGCCCATGCAACCATTTCCGGTCTCTATTGCAATCAGGCCTATGGTTCAGCCAATGAGTTATCCACAAAAGCTGTGGATAACTCTGTGGGTAACCGGTTTCTAAATCAGCTTAATGACCGTTTTTAATACAGTTTTTTGGCCAGCATAATTTTAAGTAAAAAATATTATTTTGTTATATTTCAAAGTCTTGTAAAGAAATATCTGACAGTGATCAGATATTGCTTGCTGAATTTATTTGAGGCCGGCTTGATGTGTGTAATTAACAGAAATCATGGCTCGGCCTGTCAAATTATGGCCGGCTGAGTCCGGCCGTCTGTCCTGTTATCTGGGCTTGATGAATTTAATCGTCATCCTGTCGCTCTCGCCGATCTCCAGGTACTTTTCGCGGTCCTGTTGTTTCAGTTTCAAAGTTGGCGGCAAGGTCCAGACGCCTTCGGGATAATCTTTGTTATCTTTACTGTTGGCGTTGATTTCGGATTTGCCCAGAAATTCAAATCCCGCTTTTCTGGCCAGTGCAATGATATAATCCTCGCTGACATAACCCGAGGCGGCGCTCGGGTCCTGCAGTTTTTTAGGGGAGTTCCTATGCTCTACGACGCCCAGGATACCGCCGGGCTTCAGGGCTTTATACATGGCATTGAATACCGTGGATGCCTGGCCGTTCTTCATCCAGTTGTGGACATTGCGGAATGTTAAAATCCGATCGGCCGAGCCGTCCGGCGCTATTTTCACTTTTTCGGGCGGCTGCAGCTCCGTTAACTCGACTTTGCTGTACAGATCCGGCTGTTTCTTCAGTTTGGCCTTATACTCATTCAGGCTTTTCTTGAAATAAGGTTCCTCGGCATCGGCTGAGAAATGCGCCGCATACAGTTTGCCGTGTTTTTTCAGATAAGGCGCCAGGATTTCCGTATACCAGCCGCTGCCGGGCCAGATTTCGACGACGGTCATATTGTCTTTGACTTCAAAGAATTCCAACGTTTCCTGCGGATGCCGGTATTTATCCCTGGCTTTGTGCTCGGCCGAGCGATGAGCGCCGGCAATGATCTTAGGCAACATGCTGTTATCATCGGCGGCTTGCGAAGACGAGAAGCTGCCAGCCAGCAGTAGCGCCAGTAAAACTTTTTTCATTATTTTGATCTCGCTTATTGGCCATGGCCAACAATAAATTTTAAAGTAGTTGTTGAACACAATTGTAGCGGGAATCCAGCAGCGCATAGGGTTACCGAAGCGCTTCCCAAGGATTGTGCATGCCTGCTGATTTTTTGTTCTGGCTATTGGTTTTCAGGGTTCCAGATTTGCATCAGACTCAACAACGCCAGCATTAAGAAAGCGATCAATGTCCATTCGGGAATGCTTAAACCCAGCAATGTCCATGATACTTGAGCGCAATCGCCGGTGCCGCTCAGCATTAGCCTAATGGTTTCGGACAAAGGGAAATTATCGAAAACATATTCAAGTCCGGGGCCGCATTCCGGCACTTCCTCAGGCGGCAAATGCTGCAGCCAGACGTGACGCGTTGAAATGGACGCACCGGCCAGCGCGGTCAGCGCGCCTATGATCGAATAAACCTTTATGCCGGTCCGGCCAGGGTTGTGCACCGCGGCGATTAAAAACACGATGCCGGTCAGAAGAATGGCGATACGCTGCGAGATACACAGCGGGCAGGGTTCCTGCTCTTCAATAAACTGCAGGTAAGCACCTATCGCCAGCAATGTGGCGCAGCCAAGGAAACCTAATAAAAACCAGATTCTCGAATTAAATTTTAGTAATTTGTACATGCTTCCACTTCTTCTTTAAATAATCGAATTTCCCGCGCCGGGCCCATGACTACCAGAACATCGCCCGCATCCAGATTATGTTCTTTCTCACCGATTGCAAAATGCAATTCCTTATCTACTGCCTTATCGACGACGCCGATAAGAAGCAGGTTATATTTCGTATGAAGTTTTAAATCGCTGAGCCTGGTATTTTCAAGGCAGGACCCTTTCACGATTTCTATCTGCGCCATATTCAAATCATGCCGTCCGAACACAGTATCATCAAGCAATGTCGTGATATCGGGTTTAGTCAGCATTTCATGCGTCTTTCTGCCACAGATCTCGTAAGGGTCGATAATCTTGTCGGCGCCCGCAGACAGTAATTTTTCCGCCGATTCCGGCGCATCGACACTGGCAATAATAGTCAGATTCTTGGCAAGGGCGCGCGCCGAAATCGTCAGGAACACATTGTCGGCATCATCGGGATAAAAGCAGAAGATGACATCGATATTCTCGCCGATACCGATGGCTCTGAGCGCATCGTCATCGCGAAAATCAATGACGGCTACCTCAAAACCCTGCTCTGAAACCAGGCTTGCTTCCGTATCATTATTGCCGATAAAAATAAGGCGGTATAGTGATTGATTCAGGCGACGCATGGTTTCCAGCGCCATAATGCTGTAGCCGAATACGGCAACGCGCTTCATGGTCTTAGCCCTATTTTTAGGCGGCTTCTTTCTATCTGATTGCGAAAATAGTCAATGCCATAGCGCCTGCCTATAACCACCAGCAGGTCTCCAGCCTGCACTTCGAAATGGGGAGCCGGATTGAAATAAAAACACTGGTTTTTTATCGGATAGCTGGGCTTATGTATGAGATGCATCGGATTCATGCTGATGATACCGACCAGCATCAGTTTTCTTTGTTCAAAGTCAATTTCAGAAATTTTCAAATTTTCAATAAAAGAGCCGGCATGTACAGGCACCGTTTCTATGACTATAGGCTTTTCTTCACGGATGATACCTAGAATAGCCTCAAAGGCGACCGATTGGCCGACATACTCGGCCGCTACCATGCCGGCTATTTCGAACGGTTGAATGACACTGGTCGCACCGGCCTGATAAAGTTTTTTTACATTTTGCGGTTTATTTACCCGGGAAATAATCCGGATGCCTGCATTTAAATGACGACTGGTCAACGTAATGTAAACATTCGTGACGTCATCGCCGGTCGTACATAAAATCGCCGTGGCCTTCTTATTGATGCCGGCGTGCTCCAGCACGTCATTCTCGCTGGCGTCACTGTGAATGGCCAGATACCCCAGTTCACTGGCTTTTAACGCATTGGCTTCCTGCTTATCAATCACGACAAAATGCTGCTTGTCTTTTTCGAGCTGTCTGGCAATGTGCTGTCCGACCCGGCCAAAGCCGCAGATTATAACAAAACTGTCATATCGGCTCAGCTCGGTATAGGTTCTGTTTTCGCGCATGACATGCAGCTTGTCGCTGAATGCCGACACAATGATCGAAGTGAAAAAAGAGATAACGCCCAGTCCGGTGAAAATCAAGGCCATCGTGATCAGCCGCCCGCCCGGCGTTTGTGGCGTGATATCGCCATAACCGACCGTCGACAGCGTGACGATGGACCAGTAAAAGGCGTCAAACAGGTTCTGGATGTTACCGCCATCGATTGGATTCTCGAACAAATAAATGCCGATGCTGCCGATAAAGATCAGAAAGCCCAGGAAGATGACCAGCGTGTAAAGTTCAAAGCGCTTGCTGGCCAGGACCGAGGCGAATAACTGGATGCTGTTGAAATACCGGAACAACTTGAACAATCGGAAAATAACAAACAGGCGCAGCAGTCGCAAGGCCCGGTAACTGGGCAGGATGGCCAGCAAATCGATCACGGCCAGCGGCGTCAGCATATATTCGATCTTCTTGGCAAGGATCAGCCTGACAGCGCGGCCAAGGTGAAACGGAATGTTTAAATACTCGGCTCTCTCGTACTGGTTCAGAATGATTTTATGACTGTCGTCGTAAAGCCAGACGCGCAGCAGGTATTCGACAATGAAAAGCGTGACTGTTACCTGTTCGATTAACAAAGCTGCGCCATCGGGCGCTTTTTGGGCTTCATAGATCAGCATTAAAACGCTCAGCACGACTACGCCTATCATGAATACATCAAAATAGGTTTTTAGCCGGCTGCGCGGATTTTCCAGCAGATTATAGAAAAATTGTTTGGTTTGCCCGTACTGCGCGGATGCTCTCAGCGAATAAGCAAAGTAGACGATCAGCCGCGTCAGCATTTTTTAAACTTGACGACTTTGTTCAAAGGATTCAGATTGATCTCGTCGATGACAATCTGGGTGCGGGAATTCAGTACGTAGGCGACCGTTTCGGCGACATCTTCCGGCACCAGATAATTGCTGGCCTCATCGCCCGGCTCAAAGGACAGCTGTTCAAAGAATTCCGTTTTAACCATGCCCGGATTGATCAGGCAGATGCGTACGTTGCTCCGGCCGCACTCTTCGCGCAGCGCCTGGGTAAAGCCGCGCACGGCGAATTTGCTGGCACAGTAGACCGCGCCCTTGCGGCTGCCTTTCAGCGCCGCTTCCGAACCGATAAAAATCAGATCGCTGCGTGCTTTGCGTTTCAGGGAAGGCAGCAGGGCACGCGTCAGAAAAGCCTGGCTGGTAAAGTTTATGGTCATGAGCGCTTCGATCTGCTCGTAAGAGAACTCTTCGACCGAGCCGAACTGCCCCCGGCCGGCCGAAAAGACTACCGTATCGATATCGGGGAAAGCCTGTGCCAATTCGCGCAGCTTTTGCGGCAGTTCATGCAACTGGCTCAAATCCAGCTGGACGGAACTGAAGTTTGTCATGGACCGGGTAAAGCGCGTACGGTCGCGCGACAGGCCGATCACGTGATGGCCCTGGTTCAGCAGGTTTCTGGCGATGGCCCGGCCTATGCCCGAGCTGGCGCCTGTAACCAGCACGGTGCGTTTTACAGTGTGCATGGAAAAAATTTGCTTTCAGGAATATAAGTTAACAATTGCTCCGTACAGTATTGCATCATTTCCTGCTCCAGATCCTGGCGATAAGAAACCATGCCTCTCTGAGTGACCATCGGGCTAGAGAACAGTTTCTCTTCGGGATAAAGATTGTGCACTTTTTTGAAATAGCCCTCCGGCAGCCGGAAAACGCCCAGGCTGACCGAATGCAGGCGGTTTAAATCCAGGCCGGCGAAGACCTGCCCGAACAGTTGCCGGTACTGTTGCCGGTAGCCTGCCTGGTAAATCAGCGGATCGAAACGCAAGCCCACCAGCCAGCCCTGAGCCTGCAACCGGCGCAAAGCTTCGAGACGGCGCTGCACAGGCGGCGCTTTGGCCTCGACCTTGGCCGCTATCTCATCGGGCGACAGGCTGAAGGCGACGATGCAGCGCGGAGCCGGTTCGCGGGCCAGCAGGCTTCTGATCTGCGTGCTTTTGGTTCTTAACTCCAGCCAGGCATTCGGAATGGCCTCGAAAACCGGCAGAAACTGCTCGGCAAAGCGTGTGACCGGCTCCAGCGCCAGGCTGTCGCAGTCGTAGCCCGAGAAAAAATGGATCGGATCGGCCGGCGCGGCACTGCAGACTTGCCTGATTTCCTGCTGAAAATCCTCATAATTGACGAACAGCACATAATTGGCCGATTGGTACATGCCTTGCAGAAAACAGTAACGGCAGTCATACAAACAGTTCAGCATGTGCGAGAAGTAATAGTTTCTCGCCGCTCCGATGCCGTAGCCGGCGGGCGCCTCGAGCACGAAATTTTTGTATTTCTCGGCCAGAATCAGGGCCGGTTTCTGTTTTTGCAGCCGGAAATTCTGGGCCTTGGGATTAAAGACCTGGGCATAACGCTCGCAGGTAATGGTTCGGGCGTGCGGAAAACGGGCAATAATGTCGATAACGCGGGCGTGCTTGCGGATGTTTTCTTCAATATAAATGGTTTCAATCATGGGCTCTGTGGTAATGGCGAGCGCTTAATGCAGCACAGCGGCGCATATATTAAAAGACTTGTGATTGATTGCACAGACCCTATATAGGTTAAAATACTTTTAACCCTAACCAAATACACTGTACACATGAAAACACAAAAAATAGGTTTTATCGGCGGCGGCAATATGGCATCCAGTCTGATGAGCGGACTGATTGCCAGCGGCCATTCCCCGCAGCAGCTTTGGGTATCGGATATCAACAAGGACCAATTGGCCTCTCTGGCGGCCAACCTGCAAGTCAATATTGCGCCGGACAACGAGACCGTCATTCAGGAGGCCGAAGTCGTAGTGCTGGCCGTCAAGCCGCAGGTACTGCGCCAGGTGGCCGAAAGCGTGGCCGGCCTGATCCAGCACAAGAAACCTCTGGTCGTATCCATTGCGGCCGGCATCACTCAGGCCAGCCTCGGTGCATGGCTGGGCGCCGATACGGCCATCGTCCGCTGCATGCCCAATACGCCGGCTCTGGTCTTGACCGGCGCTACAGGGCTGCATGCCAACCGCAATGTCACCGAGGAGCAACGCGATCTGGCCGAGAACATCATGCGTTCGGTCGGCATTTCGCTATGGGTTGACGATGAAAGCGATTTGGATGCCGTGACGGCCGTTTCGGGCAGCGGTCCTGCTTATTACTTTCTGCTCATGGAGGCCATGGAAAAAGCCGCTGAGGAACTGGGACTGGATAAACACACCGCGCGCCTGCTGGTTCAGCAAACGGCGCTGGGCGCCGCCAAAATAGCCCTGGAATCATCCGAATCGCCGGAACAGTTGCGCAAGCGCGTGACTTCGCCGGGCGGCACTACGCAACGCGCCATAGAAACGTTCGAACAGGGCGGATTCACCGAACTGGTTTCAAAGGCCATGCATGCCGCAAGGGACCGCTCTATCGAAATGTCTAAACCAATGGAGAACAGTTGATGGACTCTACTTATGTAACCAACCCGGCTATTTTTATCATCGATACGCTGTTTTCCCTGTATATCCTGGCGGTCATGCTGCGTTTTCTGCTGCAGTGGTGCGGCGCCGAATTTTACAACCCGATCTCCCAGTTTCTGGTCAAGGCGACGCATCCGCCGCTGAGGATATTGCGCCGCTTCGTGCCGCCTATCGGCAAAATCGATACCTCGTCGCTGGTGCTGGTGCTGGCGCTGCAGATGCTGGCCGATTTCTCGATCTTGATGCTGAAAGGCGTATCGATCGGCATCGGAGCACTGGCGATATTGTCGATGACGCAGTTGGTTTCGCTGCTGATCAATATCTTCATCTTCGCCGTCTTCGCCAGAGCCCTGCTCAGCTGGCTGAATCCGGGTACGTTCAATGCGGCTGCCTCCATCCTGTACAGCCTGACCGAGCCTTTGCTCAATGTTTGCCGCCGCTTTATTCCCGACCTGGGCGGCATCGATCTGTCGCCGCTGGTCGCGCTGCTGTTGCTGCAACTGGCAAAAATGCTTATTTTGCCGCCGTTGCAGGAATTGGCCAGTTTGATCGGATGAACTGGTATTTCTATGAACAGGGCGTTTTGACCCTGAATCTCCATGTTCAACCTAAAGCCAGCAAGGACGAATGGGCGGGGTTGCACGGTGACCGGCTAAAGCTGCGAATCAAGGCCCCGCCGATTGACGGCAGGGCCAATCAGCATTTGCTCAAATTCATAGCCGGCGAATTCGGCGTCAGCAAATCCGCCTGCACGCTCATATCGGGCGAATCGGGGCGGGAAAAGCGCGTCGCCATTGACTCGCCGCGTAAATTGCCTGATTTGCCCGAACCGTTGCGGTTTGATATCTCGTTAAGCTAAAGATCGGCTCGGGCAAAGCCAGGGATATCTGCTATCTTTACTTTGTGTTTCAACTCCGTAAAGATCGTCGATGAATCTATGTCAATGCGCATTTCTACAGTAAGCCTTTGTTTAGCCGGCCTGATCTGTTTGCTCAGTAGCCAGGTCGCGCTGGCCAAAAAAATGTACCGATGGGTGGATGAACACGGCAATGTTTTCTTTTCCGATCAGGTGCCGCCGGAACATGCGGGATACCGCCGCGAGTCGCTCAATGAAAAGGGTAGAGTGGTTGGGGTTACTCCGCAAGCCAGAACAAAAGAGCAGCAGGCGCAGGACCGGCAGTTGGAAGCGCTCAGGAAAGCGCAGGAGAAAATGATCGCCAAGCAAAAATCGCACGATCAGGTTTTGCTCAGCACTTTCCGCAGCCTCGACGATATGCGGGCGATGCTGGAAAACAATATGAAAACGCTGGAGATCCAGAAAAGCTTACTGCAGAGCAATCTGCAGCGCCTCGAAAGCCAGCTGGAGGCCCAGCAAAAACAGGCCGCGGCGCATGAGCGCAACGGCGAGAAATCCCCGGCAGCTCTGCTGGATCGCATCAAGTCCGCCGAGGCGCAAATTCAGCTCGCGCAGGCAGAAATAGACAAGCAGTCGGAGAAGATGCAGCTGGCCCAAGCGCAAAATGCAGCAGATATCGAGCGCTATAAATTCTTAACCGGATCAGGCGATGGCGCGCCGGATGCAAACGCCGAAACAGCGCAAAACAAGATGCCGGAACTGGGGCTTTTCATCTGCGACAGCGAGGCGCAATGCGCGAAAGCCTGGGCCATCGCCCATCACTTTATCAATACGCACGCCTCAACCGACGCCGACATCGATAACGACAAGCTGATCATGAGCAAGGCGCCTGCCAAGGACGGCGATCTGAGCTTGTCTGTTTCA
Source organism: Methylobacter sp. Wu1 (assembly GCF_036553575.1). Lineage (NCBI taxonomy): Bacteria > Pseudomonadati > Pseudomonadota > Gammaproteobacteria > Methylococcales > Methylococcaceae > Methylobacter > Methylobacter sp. Wu1. The sequence continues at coordinate 20,421 of NZ_JAZHOC010000061.1, forward strand.
AGAACGGACGATGGCAACGGCAGGCAGCAGCTTTTTCTGGACGTCCATTGCCGCGACACATCGCTGGGCGCGGAGCTGTGCGCCAGCCAGAAGGTTTGGGATATAAGGTCTGCATTCAGACCTTATATCGAATCCGCGTTGCTAGTGACTGATCAGTAATGTGCCGACACCCTGGTCGGTGAACAGTTCCAGCAGCACGGCGTGATCGACGCGGCCGTCGATGATATGCACGCTGGTCACGCCGCCTTCGAGCGCATCGGTGGCGCAGCGGGTTTTCGGGATCATGCCGCCGGAAATGGTGCCGTCGGCGATCAGAGTGTCTATGTCCTTTATCGACAGGCCGGTCAGCAGTTCGCCCTGCTTATCGAGAATACCGGCGGTATTGGTCAACAGGATCAGTTTCTCGGCTTTCAGAACTTCGGCCACTTTTCCCGCCACCAGATCGGCATTGATGTTATAGGAAAAGCCGTCTTCGCCGACCCCGATCGGGGCAATGACCGGAATGAAATTGCTGTTGCCGAGCATGTCGACCACGCTCGGATCGATGCTGCTGACTTCGCCGACATGGCCGAGATCAATGATTTCCGGCGCTTGCGCCTCCTGCGCCGATTTTTTCAGCGCGATCTTTTTTGCGCGGATGAAATTGCCGTCCTTGCCGGTCAGGCCGACCGCTTTACCGCCGTGCATATTGATCAGATTGACGATTTCCTTGTTGACCAGCCCGCCCAGCACCATTTCCACCACATCCATGGTCTCGCTGTCGGTGACGCGCATGCCGTCGATGAAGTTTGAGGTTTTGCCGATTTTTTCCAGCAAGCGTCCGATTTGCGGACCGCCGCCATGAACGACGATGGGATTGATGCCGACCAGTTTCATCAGCACGATATCGCGGGCAAAGCTGTGCTTCAGCGCCTCATCGACCATGGCATTGCCGCCGAATTTGACCACGACGGTTTTGCCTTTGAAGCGCTGGATGTAGGGCAATGCCTCGATCAGGACATCCGCTATTTGGTGAGCTGTTTTTTTCTGCATAGTTTTTGATTTTCCAGTATTAAAATTGGTGTTATGCCATGACTAAGAAATTTTTACCACGAAGTTTTATATTGTTCATAACATAGCCGGACAGGGCATGTTGCCCTGTCCGAAACGTTCGATGCTAGTTAAGTGCAGCCCCTTAGCTCAGACATCGCAGAAACTTTAGGAACGGGGTTGCAAACCCCGTTCCGCTTGAGTTTTATATTTTTCTTCGTGTTCTTTATGTTCTTCGTGGTATTTTTTACGGCTTGCGTAACATCAGTTAAAAAGGTAACACAATATCCGGCTTGATTTTCTGCATGAGCTGTCTGAATTGCGCCTGAATATCGCTGAGGGAGGCCCGGGTATCGGCTTCGAAGCGGACAACCAGCGACGGGGTCGTGTTGGAGGCCCGCACCAATCCCCAGCCGTTGACGAAATCCACGCGCATGCCGTCGATATTGGTAATCTTGCCGCCGGTAAAGTTGGCCGCCGCGAACATGCTTTCTATGAATTTGAAGTTTTCGCCTTCCGCCAGATCGATATTCAGTTCCGGCGTATTGACGCTGTCCGGGAAATCGGCGAACACCTCGGCGCTGTTGCGTGTATCGGCCGACAGTATCTCTATCAGGCGCGCGGCCGAGTACAAGGCGTCATCGAAACCGAACCAGCGGTCATTGAAGAAGATATGGCCGCTCATCTCACCGGCCAGCTTTGCGCCGGTTTCTTTCAGCTTTGCCTTCATCAGTGAATGGCCCGTTTTCCACATCACGGGTCTGCCGCCGGATTGTACGATCTGTGCCGGCAGATGCCGCGAGCATTTGACGTCATAAATAATTTCCGCGCCCGGGTTCGAGGCCAATACATCTTTGGCGTACAGCATCATTTGCCGGTCCGGCCAGATGATTTTGCCGTTTGAATCGATTACGCCCAAACGATCGCCGTCACCGTCAAAAGCGATGCCCAGGTCCGCCTGGTAATGCTTGACCGATGCAATCAGGTCGGCCAGATTGTCCGGTTTGCTGGGGTCCGGATGATGGTTAGGGAACGTGCCGTCGACATCGCAGAATAATTCGATGACTTCGCAGCCGATGGTTCTTAACAGCACAGGGCCTAGTTCACCGGCGACGCCGTTGCCGCAGTCCAGCACTACCCGCATCGGCCTGGCGATGTGAATATCCTCGGCAACTGCGCCGATATATTCATTGGCGAGCAGGGGGTTGCGCTCTATCCTGCCTTCGCCGGTGGCGTAGGCCTGGCTCATGATGCACTGTTTAAGCTGCTGAATTCTGTCCCCAGCCAGCGTTTCGCCATTGATGACCATCTTCAGGCCGTTATAATCGGCCGGGTTATGGCTGCCCGTGATCATGACGCCGCACTGGCCTTCGGTATGCTTGGCCACGTAATAAAGGGTTGGCGTCGGGACCATGCCGATATCCAGCACATTTTGGCCGGTGGCAAGGATGCCGTCAGCCAGCGCCTCGGTCAAGGAAGGGCTTGAGGTCCGGCCGTCCCGTCCCACGACAATCGTTCTGCATCCGTGCTGACGGGCTTCAGTCCCTAGCGCGCGGCCAACATCGTAAACCACTTTTTCAGTCAGCGTTTTGCCGACAATGCCGCGGATGTCGTAAGCCCTGAAAATGGCCGCCAGGGCGTCGGGCATCTCAGTTGGTTTCGGCAGGTCTTTCCCGATTGCTTTTGCCGCCAAGGCAGGGGCCTGGGCAGGCTGCGCATCAGGCAGGTCTTCTTCAATAACCGACAAATGCAAACCGGAATTCACCGGTCTGCCTAGAACATCATCGAATTCGAATGCTTCATCTTGATCTATAGTGATAGCCTGATCATCATGACCTTCCATGACCCGTTTGTATTGCGCCAGCGTTGGGATAATGCCCTGCATTTGAGTTAAATAGACCGGATAATTGCCGAGAGATTTATGGGTAATCATGTCCTTGAAAGCTTTCAGCACAATGCTGATATCCTGATCCAGCAGTTCTGATAACTTCCGGTAGCCGACAAAGAAGGCCAGCGCGGCAAACAGCGCGATAATGACGGTAAAGCCGGCTATCATCGACAATTCATGAACATCCGCGCCAGCCGGATAGCCATAATGAAGCTGCCAGTCCGCATGCGCGACGTTTATTTGCTCGTTGACATCGAGCTCGCCAGCGGCCTGACTGCCGGAAGAAGCCAGTACCAGGGCGGCTTGCCTTAATTCCAGGTAGCTGCCCTTGGCCGGCATGGCTTGCAGGCTTTTATTGATAAAGTCGTAGCTCAGGCTGGCGAGAATAACGCCGATGGCCTGATCATTGCGCATGATCCTGCTCGTCATGGCCAAATGCCGGTCGGGGCCCTGATCGCCCTGTATGGCGACCGGCTGGTTTTTGGCGAAGGTTTCGCGCACCATATCCAGATCGGCATAGCCCATGCGCGGCACGCTTTTTTCATCCAGTTCGCTGGCGCCGGGCAACAGCACCCGGACTTTCAAGGCATCGGGAACCTGTTTTTCCAGTTTTGAGGCCACTGCGCTCAACAGGGCGGGATCGGCGCCGGAAACGGCCGCCAGCACCTCCGGATCTTGCGCCATTTTATCGAGAATGCGTTGCCGGGCCGCAATCTGTTCGGATAGCGCCAAAGCCGCCCCTTGCGCCTGCGCGGCCGCGGCACCCTGTTTTGCCTGCGCGACCTCCGATGCGGATATCCAGTAAACGCCGGCGCCAACGCTCAAAATCATCAGGATGATTACTGCCGATAGCCACGCTAAGATGCGTTCCATTTTTTGATCTCTACTAAAAAACGACTAATGACGGCCCGTATGGCCAAACCCGCCGGCGCCTCGGGCGCTTTCGTCAAATTCAACGACCTGTTCAAACGACACTTGGGCGACCGGCACAAAAACCATTTGCGCAATGCGCTCGCCGATGTTGATGGTGAAGGCCGTATCGCCGCGGTTCCAGCATGATACAAAAACCTGGCCCTGGTAGTCGGAATCGATCAGCCCGACCAGATTGCCCAGCACGATGCCGTGTTTATGACCCAAGCCAGAGCGCGGCAATAAGACTGCCGCCAGTTGATGATCATCGATATGGATAGCCAGTCCGGTCGGAATCAGTACGGTTTCGCCGGGCTTCAATTCGACCGGCTCGTCCAGGCAGGCGCGCAAGTCCAGGCCGGCCGATCCCGCCGTTGCATATTCAGGCAAAGGAATTTCTTTGCCCAGGCGGTCATCCAGAATTTTAAGCTGTATTTTTTTCATCACATCTCTTTGCGATTAAGCTGATTAATTGTTCCGCTAACTGGGTTTTATCGGTCATGGCCAGGGTTTGCTGACCCGTTGCCCAGAAAACCTGTAAGGCGTTCTGTTCGCTGTCGAAGCCGCCCTGATCGCGGCCTACCCAGTTTGCTGCGATCATGTCGAGTTTCTTGGCGGTCAGCTTGCCGAGCGCATAGGATTCAAGATCATGGGTTTCGGCGGCAAAGCCCACTGTGAACGGCCGGCCGGGCAGTTGTGCGACTTCGGCCAGAATATCGCGGGTTTTTTGCAGCGTTATGGTGGTCTGCTCGTCCTGTTTCTTGATCTTTTCAGGCTGTACGGTTGCAGGCGTGTAGTCGGCGACGGCTGCCGCTCCGATATAAATATCGTGCGCCTCGGCTCTGGCAATGACAGCCTCGTACATTTGCGCCGCCGTTTCCACCTTGACCACGTCGGCGTCGGCTGGCGGCGTCAGGGCAACCGGTCCGCTGACCAGCGTCACCCGTGCGCCGGCTTTAAGCGCCGCGCGCGCCAGCGCGTAGCCCATCTTGCCGGAGCTGCGGTTGGTGATGTAGCGCACCGGATCGAGCGGCTCGCGCGTGGGGCCGGCGCTGATCAGGATTTTCTTGCCATGCAAATGCTGACCTGTAGGTTCGGCCCATAAACGCTCACAGATTTCAGCCGGTTCGGACATACGGCCGAAGCCTGTTTCGCCGCAGGCCTGTTCGCCCTGGCCGGGGCCGATTATCGTGGCGCCATAGGCGATGAGTCTTTTGAGGTTGTCCTGCGTGACGGGCTTGCGCCACATGGCCTGGTTCATGGCCGGCGCGATATAAATGGGGCAGGTGGCGGCAAGGCAAAGCGTCGACAGCAAGTCGTCAGCCAGGCCGTGGCTCAACTTGGCGATCGTGTCCGCCGTTGCCGGAGCAATAATGATTTTGTCGGCCCAGCGCGCCAGATTGATATGGCCCATGGCATTTTCCGCTTCGGCATCGAGCAGTTCGGTATGCACGGGATTGCCGGACAGCGCCTGGAATGTCAAAGGGCTGATAAACTGCATGGCGGAACGCGTCATGACCACGCGCACATCGGCGCCTTTCTTACGCAGCAATCTGACCAGCTCAGCCGATTTATAAGCGGCAATGCCGCCGCAGACAGCCAATAAAATATGCGTGTTAATGGGGAAGCACCTGAAAAATTAATCAACGCATTATTATGGCAAGTCTGGAAAAATTCTTCTATGCTTAAATTCTCATAAGCATAAGGAGATACCTATGGCTATCAAGGACTGGCCTGCCGAAGAGCGGCCCCGGGAAAAACTGTTGCAACGCGGTTCGGCAGCATTAACCGATGCGGAGCTGCTGGCCATTTTTTTGCGTACCGGCACGCCGGGCAAATCGGCCGTCGATTTGGCCCGGGAATTATTGGCCGACTTCGGCTCGCTACAGTCTCTGCTCGATGCCGATTTGTCGCGCTTTTGCCGGGCCAATGGTCTGGGAAGCGCAAAATACGCACAGCTTCAGGCTGTGCTGGAGATGGCCCGGCGGCATTTTAAGGAAATTCTGCAGCGCGGCAATGCGCTGACCAGCCCGGATATTACCCGAGCCTATCTGAGCGCGCACCTGCGCGGCTACAGCTATGAGGTGTTCGCCTGCCTGTTCCTGGACAACCAGCATCGGGTCATAAAGCTTGACGAACTGTTCAGGGGCACCATAGACAGTGCCAGCGTTTATCCCAGGGAAGTGGCCAAGCAGGCGCTGCATCACAATGCCGCGGCAGTCATCTTCGCCCACAACCATCCTTCCGGCATTTCCGAGCCCAGCCAGGCTGACAGACAGATTACCGAGAAGCTCAAGCAGGCTTTGGCTTTGTTCGATATCCGCGTGCTGGATCATTTCATTATCGGGGATGGGCAGCCGTACTCGTTTGCCGAGCACGGGCTGCTGTAAACTATGAAGCTCTCAAGCGCAACGGGGTTTGCAACCCCGTTCCTGACATTTCTACAATGTCTGAGCTAAAAGGCTGCATAACCAACGTCAAACGTTTCGGACAGGGCAGCATGCCCTGTCCGGCTAGGCCATGAATAATATAAAACTTCGTGGCTTTCGTGGTTTTACATCATAACTAAATTGAAGCACGATGGGTTTTGTGTCCCACTAACCCTGCGTCAATCGGGCTTCCGCTTCGCGGTATTTGGCCGCGCAGAACTCGGCCACTTCGGCCGGCAGTGATGGGCCCGGCGCCGTTTTATCCCAATCCAGCGTTTCGAGGTAATCGCGCACATACTGCTTGTCGAAGCTGGGCGGGCTGATGCCTACCTGATATTCATCGGCAGGCCAGAAGCGTGATGAATCGGGCGTCAAGGCTTCGTCAATCAGATGCAGGACGCCGTTCTCGTCGAGACCGAATTCGAATTTGGTGTCGGCGATAATGATGCCGCGTTCCTTGGCATAGGCGGCCGCTTCCGTATACAGCCGCAAGCTGGCGTCTCGCACTTTTTCAGCTATGTCCTGGCCCATCAGTTCCACGGCTTTTTCAAACGAGATGTTCTCGTCGTGTTCGTGGACGCCGGCTTTGGTCGATGGCGTAAAGATGGCTTCCGGCAATTGCTGGGCCTGCTTTAAGCCTTCCGGCAGCCGGATGCCGCAAACCGCACCCGTTTTCTGGTAATCCTTCCAGCCGGAGCCGATCAGATAGCCGCGCACGATGGCCTCAACCGGCAGCGGCTTCATTTTTTTCACAACCACCGCGCGGCCTTCGACTTGCGCGCGCTCGGCCGGATCGGCAATGACCTGTTCCAGCGGGATGTCAGCCAGATGATTCGGCAGGATATGGCTTAATTTGGCAAACCAGAAATTGGAAACGCGCGTCAGGACGCGGCCTTTGCCGGGGATTGGGTCGGGCAGGATTACATCGAATGCGGATAGCCGGTCTGTCGTTACGATCAGCATGTGCTTGTCATCAATGTCGTAAATATCGCGGACCTTGCCGCGCGCGCGCAGTTTTAAAGAAGACAGTGATGATTCGTAAAGAGCTGCCGGAGCATTCATAAGACCTCGCTAAACGTTCAAGTGGAAAATATGGTAATTTTATCATTGTTTCGCATTGAACTGGATTGATATAAATGGCTTGGTTAGGCAAATTTCTAGGCGGCGCGTTCGGATTCCTGTTCGGCGGGCCTTTGGGGGCGATCTTGGGCGCTTCCGTCGGCCATCAGTTTGATGAAGGTTTTGCCGATATCGGAAGCAGCGAACTGTTCGGCGACGGGGACCAGCAACGCGTGCAAATGGCGTTTTTTACCACGACTTTTTCGGTTATGGGCCATATCGCCAAGTCCGATGGCCGCATCACACCGGAAGAAATAGCCCTGGCCAATCGGGTCATGGATCAGATGGGGATCTCAGGCGCCCTGCGCACGACTGCGATCAATCTGTTTCGGCAGGGCAAGCAGCCCGGTTTTCCGCTCGATGAGGTGCTGGCGCAATTTCGCAGGGAATGCCACTGGCGAACCGATCTTATACGCATATTTGTCGAAATCCAGTTGCAGGCGGCTGTTGCCGATGGCGCGCTTAATGATTACGAAGAGCGGCTGCTCCTGCATATCTGTGCACAGCTGCGCGTTTCGCGTTTTGACTATGAGCGCATGAAAATACAGCTGCAGGTCCAGTACCGTTTCTACGGCCAGGGCCGGCAGCATCAAAAGGCCCGGCAGCAATCCAGCCTGCAGGACGCTTATGACGTGTTGGGTCTGACGCCTGCGGCCAGCGATGCCGAGGTTAAAAGAGCCTACCGGCGTCTGATCAGCCAGCATCATCCCGACAAGCTGGTCGCCAAAGGCCTGCCGGAAGAAATGATGACCATCGCCAAGGAAAAAACCCAGCAGATCAGAAAGGCTTACGAGACGATTCAGAAATCGGGCAGAAAAATCTGACAATACGGCAGGTTTCCCTCCACCCAAAACGCGAGCTTAAAAAATCGTGCCTTTGTCGTCATCGGTTTCCGTCAATACCATGCTGTTATCATCGAAAGTGCCGGAACTGTCAGCGCCCAGCTTGATCATCAGGCGGACTTCGTTTCTGGAATCGGCCGAGTTGAGGGCATCGTCGTAGCTGATCTTGCCGGCGACATACAGGTCGTACAGCGCCTGGTCAAACGTCTGCATGCCTTGCTCGCGCGAGTCTTTCATGAGCTCCTTGAGCTTGTTGATCTCGCCTTTGCGGATGTAATCCTTGGCCAGCGGCGTGTTGATCAAGACCTCGACGGCCGGATAGCGGCCCTTGCCGTCCGCGCGCTTGATCAGTTGCTGGGCTACGACGCCGCGCAGGTTCAACGACAAGTCCATGAACAATTGATCGTGCATTTCTTCGGGAAAGAAATGCAGAATCCGGTCCAGCGCCTGGTTGGCGTTGTTGGCGTGCAGTGTGGACAGGCATAAATGCCCGGTTTCGGCGAAGGTGATCGCATTCTGCATGGTTTCGCGCGTTCTGATTTCGCCGATCAGGATGACGTCGGGCGCCTGCCGCAAGGTATTTTTTAACGCGACTTCATAGGATTCGGTATCGACGCCGACTTCGCGCTGGGTGATGATGCAGCCCAGGTGCTGATGCTCGTACTCCATCGGGTCTTCGATGGTGATGATGTGGCCGCTGCTGTTCTGGTTGCGGTATTTGATCAGTGACGCCAGCGAGGTGGACTTGCCGGTGCCGGTCGCGCCGACGAAAATGACCAGACCGCGTTTTTCCATGATCAGGTCTTTCAAGACGGGCGGCAAATGCAGGCTTTCAAAATCCGGAATATCGTTTTCAATGCGCCGGAGCACCATGCCGGCCGCGTCGCGTTGCGTGAAGGCGCTGACCCTGAAACGCGCCAGGCTCGGCACGCTGATCGCGAACTGGCATTCCTTGGTGTTTTCAAACTCGTCCCTCTGCTTCTGGTTCATGATGCTGAGGACGATTCTTAACGATTGCTCTTCCGTCAACGGCGATTTGGATACTTCCACGAGCGAGCCGTCGACTTTCATGGTCGGCGCCCGGCCAGCCGTAATAAACAAATCGGATGCTTTTTTCTGCACCATCAGTGCAAGTAGCGTTTTAAAATCCATGCTGACCTCTTAGCGGAACATATCTTTGTTGACGGCTTTGACCATCGCGGTCTTGGCTGTGATCAGGCCCTTGTCGACCAGTTCTTTCAGGTTCTGATCAAGCGTCTGCATGCCGTCTTTGCGGCCCGTCTGGATGGCCGAATACATTTGCGCGACCTTGGCTTCGCGGATCAGGTTTCTGATCGCGGGCGTGCCGACCATAATTTCATGTGCGGCAATACGGCCGCCGCCGACTTTCTTGAGCAGGGTCTGCGAAATAACCGCCTGCAGCGATTCGGACAGCATCGAGCGGATCATGTCTTTTTCGGCGGCTGGAAAGACGTCGATAATACGGTCGATGGTTTTGGCGGCCGAGGAGGTGTGCAAGGTGCCGAATACCAAGTGGCCGGTTTCGGCTGCGGTCAAGGCCAGCCGGATCGTTTCCAGGTCACGCATCTCGCCGACCAGGATAACGTCCGGGTCTTCACGCAGGGCCGAGCGCAACGCTTCGTTAAAGCCGTGGGTGTCGCGGTGAACCTCGCGCTGGTTGATCAGGCATTTCTGGCTTTCGTGCACGAATTCGATCGGGTCTTCAACGGTCAGGATATGCGCGTAATCGTTGATGTTGATATGGTTGATCATGGCCGCCAGCGTCGTCGATTTGCCCGAGCCGGTAGGACCCGTCACCAGAATCAGGCCGCGCGGTTTGCGCGTCAGTTCCTCAAAAAATTTGGGGGCCTTCAGCTCTTCGAGGCTCATGACTTTGGACGGAATCGTTCTGAAAACACCGGCCGCGCCGCGCTCCTGATTGAACGCGTTGACACGGAACCTGGCAATGCCGGGCAATTCGAAGGAAAAGTCGGTTTCCAGGAATTCCTCATAATCGCGGCGCTGCTTGTCGTTCATGATGTCATACATCAGCGCATGCACTTCCTTATGCTCCAGAGCGGGAATATTGATGCGGCGGATATCGCCATCGACCCGGATCATGGGCGGCAGGCCGGCGGACAAATGCAAATCCGACGCGTTGTTTTTAACTGAAAAGGCCAATAACTCGGCAATATCCATAACATCCTCTTGAAGCGTTTAAAAAATCATCTCTATACCATAGTTCAAGTCTTTGCTTTTTTGAAGGCGTATTGTTTAATAATCGGCAACGTAGCTTAAATATTGCACAGATTATGATAGCCGAGCGACTCAAACAGATAAGGGACCAAATCAGCAAGGCTGAGCAGGCCTATCACCACAAACCGGGATCGGTTTTATTGCTGGCGGTCAGCAAGACCAAGCCGGCCGGCGATATTGCTAGCGCCTACAGGGCGGGCCAGCGCCATTTTGGGGAAAGTTATCTTCAGGAAGCGCTGAAGAAACAGCAGGAACTCGGCGCTTTTGACATTACCTGGCATTTTATCGGCCCCATCCAGTCCAATAAAACCAAACCCATAGCGGCGCATTTCGACTGGGTCCATAGCGTTGATAAGTTGAAAATCGCACAACGGTTGAGCGAGCAGCGTCCGGCCCATCTGCCGCCGCTCAATATTTGCCTGCAGGTCAACATCAGCGGCGAGGCTAGCAAGTCTGGCATCACCCTGGCCGAGTTGCCGGATATGTGCGAGCAAGTGGCGCAACTGCCGCATTTAAAGCTGCGCGGCGTCATGGCCATTCCTGCGCCCGAGGCCGATTTCGAGCGGCAGCGTCAACCTTATAAGGCGCTTTATCAGGCCGTGGCGGCGCTCGGCAGGCCTGAGCTGGATACGTTCTCGTTCGGCATGACCGATGATCTGGAAGCGGCGATTGCGGAAGGGGCTACGATCGTCAGGATAGGTACGGCATTGTTCGGTGCCCGGGCCTATGCTCAAGCATAGGCATATCGGTTTTGGATAAGGCAGTTGTCCAGCAATGCCATCACTTCTTCGCAATCAATGATCGATTTCGGGCTGGCCAGAATATAGTCCGCCAAAGCCATGATGGCCCGCCAGTTTTGCGCATGATGGACAAATGCGAAGGCTTTCATGAAAAGCTCGCCGATTTTCTTTTCGCGCAGCGCTTGGTCCGCTATAAAGCATTCGAGATATTCGCCGGCCAGTTCCAGGTCGGATGTGCCGCCGTAATAGCGCAGTGCATTCAGATTCACCAGATAGGCGTTAATGACTTCATCATCGCGCGAGGCGATGTATCGGGCTTCGGCCAGCGGCCCAATCAGCAGATTGACAATGTCGGCTTCGAAAGCCTGTTGATAGGCTTGTTTTTGTTCTATAGAGAAATCGTTTGTGGCTTCTTCAATCGAAGACGGCAGCATATGGATCAAGCGCCCGCCCTCGACTTTGGCCGTGCAATGGGCGTAAGATTCTGATGCGTGCCGGGGAAAATCAGGGGCCGGTTTTTTAATGACAATCTGAAAAAAAACCGGCGGCAGCGATTTTTGCCGGTTGCCTAAATGAATCGCCACGGCGTGCCCCGCCTCATGGATGGCGGTCTGCCGGATCAGTTCTTTGTAATTGACGTGCTCAATCGCGTGAGAGACTTCACTGCGTTTCATAACAACCTCCATTTATTAAAAAAAATGCGGACGATCCAGGCTGCCCGCATTATTGTGAGGAAGGATAAGTAACTCTACTGTTGAGTACAGGTAAGAGTCGGGAAAAGTCTAACGATTTGAATATGGCTTGTCGTGTGTCATATTGCCGCGCGACAATATGCCGCTCAATTTGGCATGGAATCTGCTGAAATTATTGGTTTTGCCTGATGCCAAGTCATTGATAATCAGGGTTTGCGCCGATTGTCTTGACACACTTCCGCTTTTTTATGCGGCATATTACGCAGGCAAATGGGGCATATCGCGCATTAGAAAAAATATATTTTGACGATTGAGACAACCGGTCGTATTATTGAGCCATGACGAAAATCACGCAAAAACAGATCAATCGGGAGAATCTGCTCAGCCAGGGCGTCGCGCTGCTGATGGAGCAGGGTTATCACGGCACCGGATTGAAAGAAATCCTCGACGCCGTGCAGATCCCCAAAGGGTCTTTCTATAATTATTTCGGCAGCAAGGAAGCGTTCGGCGCGGCTGTCATTCAGCATTATATCAATCCGTTCATCGAACAGTTAAGCGCACATCTGGACAACCCGAACATGGATGCCCTGACTGCGCTGCGGCTTTATTTCGATGAACTGATCGGCGAACTTGAAAAAGCCGAATTCAAAGGCGGCTGCCTGCTCGGCAATCTGATGGGGGAAATCGGCGATACCAGCGAAATCTGCCGGGCTTCTCTACAGAGCGCGGTCGGGCGCTACCGGAATTTATTGCAATCAGGATTGGAACAAGCGCAGCGGCAAGGCATGGTCAGAGCCGATAAATCGGCCGCCGACATGGCCGATTTGCTGGTCAATGCCTGGCAGGGCGCTCTGTTAAGGATGAAGATCGAAAAGTCTTCGGCGCCGCTGAAGCAATGTTGTCAGGAATTGTTGGAGGATTTTTTCAAGGCCTGATTTTTTTTTGTCACCAAAATAGAGACGACCAGTCATCTATATATTAATCCAACAGGAGAAGCTGTATGCCCAAATACATTATCGAACGGGAGATACCCGGTGCCGGCGCGTTAAGTCCTCAGGAACTGCAAGGCATCTCGCAAAAATCGTGCGGCATTTTGCGCGACATGGGTCCCCAGATACAGTGGCTTGAGAGTTATGTGACCGACGACAAAGTGTATTGCGTCTATATCGCGCCCGATGAAGCGACGCTCAGAGCCCATGCCGAAAAAGGCGGATTCCCGGCCAACCGCATTTCCCAGGTTAAAACCGTGATCGACCCGACAACGGCCGAGAACCAATAGGAGTAATTATGAAATCGAACAAACAGCGGCTGAACCGCTTCATGACAGCGTGCGCCTTTACCGCGTCCACGCTCGGTTTGGCCGGCATCACCGCCGCGCAGGCCGACGAGACCTGCCAATCGCCTTACATGGTCAAGATTACCGGCCAGGAGGATGTGGTTTATGTCTGGACCTTGGGGATGGAAGGCGTGGGCGATGGGCAGGACAAGATGGTGACCGTCGATGTCAATCCGAAGTCGAAAACTTACGGCAAAATCATCCACAGCGTGTCCGTGGGCGGGCGCAATGAGGCGCATCATTCCGACTTCACCGACGACCGCCGCTATTTATGGGCCGGCTCTCTCGACACCAATAAAATCTTTGTCTTCGATGTGCACAGTGATCCGGCCAAGCCCAAACTGGTCAAGACCATCACCGATTTCGTCGCCAAAAGCGGCGGCGTAGTCGGCCCGCACTCGACCTATGCATTGCCGGGCCGCATGATCATCACGGGCCTTTCCAACAATAAGGACCACGGCGGCCGCACCGCACTGGTGGAATATACCAATGACGGTGACTATGTGGCGACCTACTGGCTGCCGACCGACAGCAACCTGCAAGGCGCCATCAAAACCGGCAAGTATGCCGACGGTTACAACTATGATGTGCGCGCACTGCCACGCCGCAACCTGATGCTGACAACCTCGTTTACGGGCTGGTCGAATTACATGATGGATTTCGGCAAAATGCTCGGCGACAAGGAAGCCATGAAGCGTTTCGGCAACACGATGGTGCAGTGGGATCTGCACGCACGGAAGCCGAAAAAAGTCTTCGATGTGCCGGGCGCGCCACTGGAAATCCGCTGTGCCTGGGAGCCAACTCACAACTACTGCTTCAGTACGACTGCACTGACTTCAAAGATCTGGCTGATTCATGAAGACAAAGCCGGCGAATGGCAGGCTAAAGAGGTAGCCGATATCGGCGAGCCGTCCAAAGTGCCGCTGCCGGTTGATATTTCGATCTCCAGCGATGACAAAAGGCTCTGGGTCAATACCTTCATGGACGGCAAAACCCGTCTGTTCGATATCAGCGACCCGTTCAAGCCGAAACAGGTTTATGAGAAGAAAATAGGCGCCCAGGTCAACATGGTGTCTTCAAGCTGGGACGGCAAGCGCCTGTATTACACGTCTTCATTGCTGGCCAACTGGGACAAGAAAGGCGCCGATAACGAGCAGTTCTTCAAAGCCTACCACTGGGACGGCAAGGAGTTGAAAGAGCAGTTCGCGATCGATTTCATCAAGGAAAAACTGGGCCGCGCCCACCAGATGAAGTTCGGCGCTTACTCGCTTTACAAAACCTCATCATCCAAGTGATCCATGACAGGGGCGGCTTCGGCCGCCCTTTTTCCAGTTTTACCGGAGTAAGTCTCTCCATGAACAGCGTCCTCTTGACCACAGCATTGCTAGCGATCAGTTTAATCACGACTAACGGCTATGCCGACTCTGGCCCCGCCGCTTCGCCTTCTTCCGAACGCCTTGAATTTATCGCTCCGGAACCGGGCACTTATCAGTTGCCGGTTCTGGGGACTGCCGTCGATGGCGCCGTGCTGGATACGGAAGGCAATGAGGCAGCGCTGCATGATTTAATGGGCGACAAAGTCGTCCTGCTGAGCTTTATTTATGCTACCTGCAGTGATGTCAACGGCTGTCCGCTGGCGACCTCGGTGCTGCACAAAATCAAGAGCCGCCTGAAAAAAGAGCCGGAACTGGCCAAGCAATTGCGGCTGTTGACTTTAAGCTTCAATCCTGAGCATGACACGCCGGCCATGATGAAGCAGTATGGACAGGCATTTCAGGAACCGGGCGTCGAATGGCGGTTCCTGACCACGCGCTCGGAGCGGCAGCTGCAGCCGATACTGGACAGCTACAAGCAAACCCTGGAAAAAATTTATGACGACCAGGGCCGTTTTACCGGTACGTTCTCGCATATCTTGCGCGTTTACCTGATCGATAAAGACAAACAGCTGCGCAATATTTACAGCGTCTCGTTCCTGCAGCCGGAGACGCTAATCAACGACATCAAGACTGTGCTGCTGGCCGGGAAAAAATCGGAAACGCAATCGATCAAAACCGATACCGCTGCACTGTATGCCGCCGGCGACAATAAAAATCACTACGAACGCAGCGACTATGAAACGCATTCGATGGCGTTGACCGACCGCACCGGCCAGCCGGCCGATCTACTTAAAACGATCAGGCAGCCGCCGTTGGGCCTGCCTGCCGTGCCTGTGCCGGACAACAATCCGCTGACTGCCGACAAAGTCAATCTGGGCCGCAAACTGTTCTATGACCGCCGCCTGTCGTTCAACAACACGTTTTCCTGCGCCATGTGCCATGTTCCCGAGCAGGGCTTCGCCAGCAACGAGATGGCCACGGCCGTCGGCATCGAAGGCCGGACGGTAAGGCGCAATACGCCGACGGTCTACAATATCGCTTATGCGCGGAAACTGTTCCATGACGGCCGCGAAAACGCGCTGGAGCAGCAGATCTGGCTGCCGTTGCTGGCGCATAACGAAATGGGCAATCCCTCCATCGGCTATGTGCTCGACAAGGTGAAAAGCAGCGCCGACTACAACGAACTGTTCAAGAAAGTCTTCGGCAAGGGACCGGACATGGAAAGCTTGGGGATGGCGATCGCCAGTTATGAACGGACCTTGAATTCGGCCAATTCGGTTTTCGACCGCTGGTATTATGGTAAAGACCCGCAGGCGCTCGATGCCAAAGCGCAGCGCGGCTTCAAGCTTTTTACCGGCAAGGCCAATTGTTCAAGCTGTCATGTCGTCACTGCAGAACACGCCTTGTTCACGGATAATAGTTTGCATAATACCGGCATCGGCTATGCGGCCGCGATGGGCAAAACGGAAGACGCTCAACGCGTGCAGGTCGCTCCAGGCCTATATGTCGATGTGGCGGCACAGTTGATCGATTCAGTTTCCGAGATCAAACCCAATGACTTGGGCCGATATGAAATAACTCAAAATCCGGATGACCGCTGGAAATACAAGACCCCATCCTTGCGCAATATCAGTCTGACTGCGCCTTATATGCACAACGGCTCTCTCGGGACGCTGCGGCAGGTCATCGAGTTCTATAACAAAGGCGGCGTTGTTAATGAAAACCTGGACCCTTTGATTAAGCCGCTGAATTTGACGGCTCAGGACATGGATGATCTGGAGGCTTTCCTGAATGCGCTGACCGGCGATAATGTCCGGGAGCTGGTTTCGGATGCTTTTGCCGCGCCGGTCGGCGATGCGGAATAGGCTCAGCCAGGCATCATGATGATAAAGTCGCTTAAGCTTTAAGAGCGAGCAGCGAATCAAGCACGGAGTGACTTTCAGACTGGCTAAAAGCGGTGAATTGCTTGATGAAATCATGGCGCGCCCGATGCCGGCGGGCGCCCAGTTCCTGAATCAATCGGTCCATCGCTGAAACCGTATCGGCCGGCACAGGGTTGGCCAGTATTTCCTCGCGGAATAGTTTTAATGCCTGTATCTGTATTTCAGCGTCCTGAAATTCCCCCAATACGATCTGGAATACTTTCAGGGATTTTACAAGAGGCTTGATCTGGTCTTCTGGATAAAGAGATTGAAAAAACTCCAGTAAATAATGCAGCTTTTTACAGGTCTTTCTTACCTCATGCAGCGCTTCGGCCGGCGATTGCTCGGTGATGGCTTCGCCTCTCTGCATAAGCCGGCCATAAATCTTGCAGAGCCTGCGATCGGCCAGCTCTTTAATGGGCAGTTTGGCATTGGGCTCCAACGGATTTCTTAATGCCGGCTCTTTCAGGTACTGCTCCCATTCGGATAATGTAAAAAGGTATTTTTCGGACTTCAGTTTCCTGACCAGTTCCTTATGTGCTTTTTCTTGTTTGGCCTGGATCAATTCATGCAAAGGACTCAGGTCCTCCTGTGTGGAAGCCGGCTGGCTCTCTTTGTAGCGTTCGAAATCCAATAGCAAAACGTCCAGATCACGGGGCTGGCTGGTAATCTGTCCGAGCCAGGAGAAGAATTCGGCGTAATATGAATTGATAGGCTCAGGCAGTATGCCTTTGATTTGGTTGAGGCCGGTTCTGGTTTTACGGACTGCGATGCGAAAATCATGCAGAAATTCGCTGTCTGTATGGGCAATGGTTCCCTGTTCATTGTCCTTGATGGTTTTCAGCAGGTGGCTGTAAATGAATTTGCCGGCAATATCGGCACGCATGGCCGGATCCAGGTTAATGGCCGACCGCGAGGTGTAGGTTTTAGGCTTGATGCCTTGCAGTTTCAGGGCTGTCAGCAGCAGTGGTTCGTCTAAAAACTTCAGGTTAAGTTCTGCAGTTAATAATGCGCTGATTTCCGAGGCTGCATGCTCATGACCATCGATTAGCTGCATTGAAGCGCGATTATTGTACAGATCATGCTCTTCAATAAAGAGATTGAGCATGGTTTCTCCGCGCTTATTGATTATGTTGAGCCGATGGCATTGATAATTCAGTTTGCAGACAGACAATAAGGCGCGCATCTCCAGCGCCGGCTCGATCAGGCTGCGTATCTCTCCCTGTTTGAATTGTCTGCTGAAAGCAGGAGCACTATCAAGCTCTTCCTTGGCAATGATTCGTCCTGTTTCAAGATGCCTTAATACCAGCGTGGATGAAGAGAGGGATTGATTAAGTTCGCAAGTGATGCCGTGAGTGTAGAGCCGCCAGTCAAAGCTGTCATAATAAGTCTTGAGCGTGTATTGTCGGCTAATCGGTTGCAAATCCACTTTACCGCTTAGTTGAGCGATAAATTTTTCCGTCGTTAAATTGATGGGAAATTCAAAATCTAGGAACATATTTGCCGGGCTAGTCATGGTTCAGGGTCGTCTGGTACAACACTGCCAAGCGTACCAACGGAGTATTAACGTTTAATGACAGGCCGGCGTTCAACTACCAAAGGTTGGGTATGAATAGAGAATTATGGTTGCTGCGGCACGCAAAATCGGACTGGCATGTCGATGCCGATGATTTCGAGCGGCCGTTAAGCCGGAGAGGAAAACGCGCAGCCCGCCAGATGGGAATCTGGATGCAGCAGCATCAGCTGGTGCCTGATTTCGTGGTCAGTTCACCCGCATTAAGAGCCGTGGCAACGGCGGAGATAGTCTGCGCTGCATTAGGACTGCCGGCTCAGGTCATCCATCGGGACAAGCGCTTGTATGAGCAGGATCCGGATGGATTGAAAGACACGCTTGCCGATTGTCCGGTTCGGGCGGAGCGGGTTTTATTGATTGGTCATAATCCGGAACTGGAAGCGCTGCTGATTGACTTGGCAGGCAATGCAGCGTTGCCCGATAAAGATAAGTTATTGCCGACGGCGGCGCTGGCAAGGCTGATCATATCTTGTGACTGGAGTCGCATGAACACAGGGGGCGCAGAACTGTTGTCCATTACTTATGCCAGGAATTTACCCAAAGCTCGTTAATAGTAATATGACAAAAAATGAGAGCTGTCATATTACTGTCATCTATTGCCTGCATAATGGTTCCAAGTCAGTTATTTCAGTAAAGGCAGGTTATGAAATTATTTTTCAATGTGAAACAGTTGGTTACAGCAATCGGGATGGCTTCCGTCTCATTGGCAAGCAGTCATGCGATGGCTGCACAGACTGTTGATGCGGCTATTCCCAGCTATCAAAAAGCCAGCGGCGTATCGGGTAATTTATCCAGCGTAGGTTCAGATTCATTGGCAAATCTGATGACGCTGTGGGCAGAAGAATTCAACCGCAACTATCCGAACGTCAACATCCAGATTCAAGCGGCCGGTTCTTCTACCGCACCTCCTGCCTTAACCGAAGGCACGGCCAATATCGGCCCCATGAGCCGTAAAATGAAAGATGACGAAATCGATGCGTTTGAAAGCAAATTCAATTACAAGCCTACTGCCGTGCCTGTAGCCATCGATGCCTTGGCGGTTTTCGTCAATAAAGACAATCCGATTAAAGGTCTGACGCTGCCCCAAGTCGATGCGATTTTTTCGGCGACACGCAAATGTGGATACGACAAAGACATTACTACCTGGGGTGAAGCGGGTATTAGCGGAGCTTGGCAAGGCAAAAGCGTTCAGCTATACGGACGTAACTCGGTTTCCGGCACATACGGATTTTTTAAGGAAGAAGCTTTATGCAAAGGCGACTTCAAAGATAACGTCAATGAACAGCCGGGCTCTGCCTCAGTGGTTCAGGCGGTGACGACATCAGTAAACGGTATCGGTTATTCCGGTATGGGTTATACGACATCAGGCGTCAGAGCAGTGCCGTTGGCAAAAGCAGCGGGCGAAGCTTTTGTTGATCCCACGCCTGAAAATACACTGGCTGGCAAGTATCCTTTAGCGCGCTACCTGTACGTTTACGTCAATAAAAAGCCTAACCAGCCATTGGCGCCCTTAGAAAATGAGTTCCTTAAAATGGTATTATCGAAAGAAGGTCAGCAGGCTGTCATAAAAGACGGCTATATTCCACTGCCTGCCAAAGTGGTTGAAAAAGCATCGGCTTCCATTAAATAACAGTACAGATTATGGATTAGCTATGAAAGGACTTTGATTGTTGTGCAGGGATGCATAAACAAGGATGTTGAGCTGGATTAACGCTCTCTTCCCCTTCTCATGATAAACAGAGATTAATCCGGACAAAAGGCGGCTGGGATTTGTATGAATCTCGGCCTTTTTTCGTTTGTATTTCATTGTCCTAACAATTTACAAAATGTCGGCATGTCTGAAAGCAATTTAAATTACCAATCTGCGGGTATGAAAACCGATACCGGCAGGCATTATCATCAGTGGCGATTGATAAAAGACCAGTTGGCCCGTTATGGCGTCGTGATAGGCGGCCTGGGCATCATCGTCGCTATCGCACTGATTTTCTTCTTTCTGCTGTATTCGGTTTTTCCCTTGTTTATACCCGCGGCAGCGGAATCTGCTGCACATTACGACGTGCCCGAAAAAACACTGGGCCATACGCTGTTGCTGACGATGGATGAGCAAAATCAAATGGCCTCTCGTTTCACCGATAGCGGCCAGGTCGTGTTTTTTGAAGTCGCGACAGGCAAAACGGTGGACGTAAAATCGCTCCCGATACCGGCAGGCGTGCATATCAGCAGTTTTGCCCAAGGCAGTCCAGCCGAGGGCGAGGTCATTTATGGATTGTCCGATGGCCGCGCTATCGTTGCAAAATCTCAATACCAGGAATCTTATGCGGACGACAGGCGGGTTATTACGCCATCCCTGAGCTATCCATTGGGCGAGGCGCCGCTGATGGTGGACGACACTGGCGCGGCTTTGGAAAAAGTTGCTGTCAAGACCAATGATACAACCACGATCGTAGCCAAAGCTGCGGATAAGGTTCGATTGGTCAGCTTTGAGAAAAAGGAGTCTTTATTTGATGAGGAAGCAGGACTAAATCGTACCGATGCCGTTCTGAGCATGCCGGCAGCATTTAATCTGACGGATATCATCATCGACAGAGAACAGCGCAGCCTGTATCTGATCAGCAGCGACGGACGTTTGAGTTTTTTTGATATCAGCAATAAAAGCAGCCCGGCTATCCGGCAACAGCAGAATGTAGTGGCGGCGGGCGAGAAGATTTCAAGTATCGCATTCCTGAATGGCGATCTGTCGCTGCTGGTCGGCGATTCCAGCGGATTGGTATCGCAATGGAATTTGGGCAGGGACGATATGAGACAGCCGGCACTGCGGAAGATCAGAGCGTTCAAGGTTTCTGACAGCCCTGTCATTGGCATATACGCCGAGCAGCGCCGCAAAGGTTTTATGACACTGGACGCCAATGGTGTCGTTGGCATTTACCATTCAACTGCTGAAAGAGAGTTGGTTAAAAAGCCTGTCGGCGACGCGGGCTCTATTGCCGCAACGCTATCGCCCAAAGCCAATGCATTCCTGGTGCAGTCCGGCGACAACACCCTGCATTTCTGGCGTGTTGAAAATGAGCATCCTGAGGTCTCGATGAAGGTGCTTTGGCAGGAAGTCTGGTATGAAAGCTATCCGAAGCCCAGCTATATCTGGCAATCGTCCTCGGCAAGCAATGATTTTGAGCCTAAATACAGCCTGGTGCCTCTGGTATTCGGCACCTTGAAGGCGGCATTTTATTCGATGCTGTTTGCCGTTCCTTTGTCATTGATGGGCGCTATTTATACAGCCTACTTCATGACGCCGGCCATGCGCCGTTATGTAAAACCGAGCATCGAAATGATGGGGGCGTTGCCGACTGTTATTCTGGGCTTTCTGGCCGGCCTCTGGCTGGCGCCGTTTATAGAAGCGCATCTGGCGGGTTTGTTTGCATTGTTGATGATTGTGCCGCTGGCCGTGATGCTGTTTGCCTTTCTTTGGCAAAACCTGCCCGAAGACCTGCGGCAAAAAGTGCCGGAAGGCTGGGATGCGGCATTGTTGATACCGGTCATTTTATTAAGCGGCTGGTTTGCTTTTGCCGTCAGCGTGCCGCTGGAAGCCGCATTATTCAATGGCAGCCTGCGCGAATGGTTTAAAGCCGAGCTGGGTATTGGCTATGACCAGCGCAACGCGCTGGTGGTTGGCGTAGCGATGGGCTTTGCCGTGATTCCGACGATTTTTTCGATTGCCGAGGATGCCATTTTCAGTGTGCCGAAACATTTGACGGTCGGCTCGCTGGCATTGGGCGCTACGCCCTGGCAGACCATGACCAGGGTCGTGCTGTTGACGGCCAGTCCGGGGATTTTCTCGGCGATCATGATCGGTCTGGGCCGCGCCGTCGGCGAAACCATGATTGTATTGATGGCGACAGGCAATACGCCGGTCATGGATTTAAGCATTTTCCAAGGCATGCGCACCTTATCGGCCAATATCGCCGTCGAAATGCCGGAATCGGAAGTTGATGGTACGCACTATCGGGTTCTGTTTTTAGCCGCACTGGTATTGTTTTTGTTCACCTTTATTGTTAACACGCTGGCCGAAGTCATCCGTCAGCGCCTACGCGAAAAATACAGTTCATTATGATCAAACAATGGTTTAAAAGCGGTTCGCCGTGGGTATGGCTCAATGCCGCGGCGGTCAGTATCTGTCTTATTTTTGTACTCGGCCTGCTGGGCCTCGTGACTGTAAAAGGGGCCGGGCATTTCTGGCCGTCCAATGTAGCGGAAATGGTTTACCAGGAAGAAGGCGGGCAGTCCGAGACGGTGATTGGCGAGATCGTCGATACCAGTATCACCAGCGCCGCCATGGCAAAGGCGGCCGGCTATAAAATGGCCGATAATGAAGACACACTGGTGCAAGATCTGATCAAGACCGGCAATCGCGATGTGCTGGGCGCCGATTTCCGCTGGATTCAGGAACGCAATATCCGGAGCCGACAGTTTCCAGCCGATATCAGCGTTTTGGAACGTCGGGAATGGGGCAATCTTTATGGTAATCTGGCTGCGGTTAAAGAAAGCGGCAACATTATTGCGGCAGGCGATCAGGCTCTGCCGGCCGCGCTGGAAAGAATAGAGGCGGCTTCGGCTATTTTTGACGAGATAACGCGAATTGAGAAAAAAGAAATCGGCGCGGTCAACTATGGTCTGGAACGCTTAAGGCTTAAACAGAAACGCCTGCAGATGGATGGCCAATGGAATCAGGAGGCGCAGCAGCAGATGGCGGCTGAAAAAGCCGAATATGAGGCCGACTACAAACGCTACCAGGATCAATTGGGCGAGCTGTATCAGCAGATACGGCGTGATAGCCTGGTGGTAAAGACTTCAGGCGGCAGCGAGCTCGAGGTGCCCTTGGCTAAAGTAGTCAGGTTGTACCAGCCGAATGCCATGAGCGTAGGTGATAAAATCATCCATTATGGCAGCAAGCTTGCAGAGTTTTTAACGGACAGCCCGCGCGAAGCCAATACTGAGGGCGGTATTTTTCCGGCGATTTTCGGAACCATCATGATGGTGATCATCATGTCGATCATCGTAACGCCGTTCGGCGTGATTGCCGCGGTATATTTGCGCGAATACGCCAGGCAGGGCTTTATGACCCGGTTGATCAGGATCGCGGTAAATAACTTGGCCGGTGTGCCTTCGGTCGTTTATGGCGTATTCGGGTTGGGCTTTTTTGTCTATATCGTGGGCGGCAACATCGATCGGCTGTTTTATCCGGAAGCGGCGCCGGCGCCTGTTTTCGGCACGCCGGGACTGCTGTGGGCCTCAATCACGCTGGCCCTGCTGACCTTGCCGGTGGTCATCGTTTCTACCGAGGAAGGCTTGGCGCGTATCCCCAAGTCGATACGCGAAGGCAGTCTGGCGTTGGGCGCTACCAAATTGGAAACGTTGTGGCGCACGGTGCTGCCGATGGCGAGCCCGGCCATGATGACCGGCCTGATTCTGGCGGTCGCGCGGGCGGCGGGGGAAGTGGCGCCGCTGATGCTGGTCGGAGTCGTCAAGCTGGCGCCGTCATTGCCGTTGGACGGCAATTTCCCGTTTTTGCATTTGGACAGAAAATTTATGCATTTGGGGTTTCATATTTATGATGTCGGTTTTCAAAGCCCGAACGTAGAAGCGGCAAGACCTTTGGTTTACGCTACATCATTGCTGCTGGTCATAGTCATCGTCGGGCTTAATTTGGCGGCGGTTAAAATCAGAAATCACCTGCGCGAAAAATACCGCGCATTAGAAGGTTAACAAAGAATGGCAACAGAAAACGTACGAACTCACGCAATCGATATGGACTCCATTTTAAAGGGACAGACAAAACCGCGGGGTCCGCAGGAAACCTGCATCAAAATAGAGGACTTGAAGCTGTTCTATGGCGAAAAGCAGGCCCTGCACGGCATCAACATGGAAATGCCCAAGAAAAAGGTCACGGCCTATATCGGCCCCAGCGGCTGCGGCAAATCAACGCTGCTGCGCTGCATCAACCGCATGAACGATCTGGTCGACAATGTCCGAATCGAAGGCAAAATCCTGCTCGATAATGAAGACATCTATAATAAATCGGTGAATGTGGCCGCTTTGCGCAGACGCGTGGGCATGGTGTTTCAAAAGCCCAACCCTTTTCCCAAGTCCATCTTTGAAAATGTCGCGTATGGGCTCAGGATTCAGGGCATCAACGACAAGCGCACCCTGGACGAAACGGTCGAGAACGCCTTGCGCGGTGCGGCCATCTGGGATGAGGTAAAAGACCGCCTGAATGACAATGCCTTGGGGTTGTCGGGCGGGCAGCAGCAACGGTTGGTCATCGCCAGAGCCATCGCCATTGAGCCGGAAGTGTTGTTGCTGGATGAGCCCGCATCGGCGCTGGACCCTATTTCAACCTTGAAAATTGAAGAGTTGATCAATGAGCTGAAGGAGACATACACCATTGTCATCGTGACGCACAACATGCAGCAGGCGGCGCGCGTTTCGGACTATACGGCCTTCATGTATATGGGCGAATTGATCGAGATGGGGCATACCAGCGAGTTGTTTACCAATCCCAAAAAGAAACAGACAGAAGATTACATTACCGGACGGTATGGTTAAACCGGGAGATAACAATGGAAAAAAGCAAAATTGGGCAGCATATTTCGGGACAGTTCAACAAGGAACTGGAAGATATCCGCAATAATGTCTTGACGATGGGCGGGCTGGTTGAGCAGCAGATAGAGCAGGCCGTAGAAGCCTTCATGACCGGCGATATAGAAATGGCCGAACTGGTTATCAAGCAGGATAATCAGGTTGACGCGCTGGAAATGCTCATCGACCAGGAATGCATGCAGATCCTGGCGCTGAGGCAGCCGGCCGCATTCGATCTGCGGTTGCTGATCACGGTCATTAAAACCATTAACGAGCTTGAAAGAGTCGGCGACATGGCCGAGCGCATTGCTGAAATGGCGATGCGTTTAACGGATACCGATACCAACAAGCATGATCAATATTATGAATTGCAACATATGGCCGATCTGGTCCGGGATATGCTGCATGGCGCCCTGGACGCATTCGCCAGGATGAGCATAGAGGATGTAACGACCATTACCGGGCGCGATGAATATGTCGACCGTGAATACGGCAGCATCATCCGGCAACTGATCACGCGCATGATGGAAGACCCGAGAAATATCACGCGTACGCTGGATGTGCTGTGGACAGCCAGAGCGCTCGAGAGGATCGGCGACCATTCGGTCAACATCTGCGAGAACATCATCTACATGGTCAAAGGCGAGGATGTGCGCCATATGACCCAGGCCGAACTTGAGAAAAAGATCAAAGGCTAGATGCTGAAAAGGCGGGCATCTCAAGATATCCGCCTTTTCAGCAAAAACCGGTTAATGTACCGGTTTAGCGTTACTCTTCCAGGCCGATAAAATCCCAGACCTTATTTAGTAGGGTAGCGCTCTTGTGTTCAGGCACAGGCGGGCCTTCCGGGAAGTTCAATTCGTAAATTCTGGCCGCATCCGCGGCGAGATCCGGCATCTGAAGCTCTGTATAGGCTTCCTGCAAAATTTGCAGCGCATAGGGAACGGCAGGGGTGCGCTGATATTTCTCGACAACATGGTTCGCTCTGTTGACGGCGGCAATGTAAGCCTTGCGCTTCATGTAAAAGCGCGCAATGTGGACTTCATGCATGGCCAGGTTGTTGTTAAGCGCAATCATGCGCTGTTTGGCATCAGGCACGTATTTGCTTTCCGGAAATCTGCGCAGCAGTTCGGCGAAATTATCATAAGCCTCACGCGCACTGCTGGTATCGCGCTGAGAGGTGTCGGTCGGCAGGTAGCGATCAATAAAGCCAATGCCGCGATTGTAATTGACCAAGCCTTTTAAATAATAAGCATAATCAACGGCGGGGCTTCTCGGGTTGATTTTGATAAAGCGGTCGGCTGCGGCGATTGCGGCTTCAGGGTCATCATTTTTGAAATAAGCATAAGCCACATCCAATTGAGTTTGCGCCGCTTCTTCACCGAACGGATAACGCGCCTCCAGCGCTTCATAAAGTTTAATCGCCTTTTCGTAATTGCCGGAATCCGAGGCCGCTTTAGCTTCTTTGCGAAATTTATCGGCATTCCAGTCCGCGTATTCGTCTGTTGTATCGGAGGTGTCGCCGGCCGTGAGCTCTTTAAGCGTTTCGCAACCCCCAATCGACAGGCTTAAAAAGCAGATGAATAAAAATTTTATTAAAATTAATCGCATAGTGCTAACGACACGTTGTAATATTAGAGGTTTTCTCGCAGGATATAGCCGCGGCGCTTGAAATGGCCATATAGCCGGCGAGTATAACTTAACATCGAGTTAATCAGAAGAATTTGTTATGACGAGATTAACGGCAGAAGTGCCTTTAGAATTGGCCGGTATGCGTTTGGATCAGGCGCTTGCGGAGCTGTTTGGCGATTATTCGCGCAGCAAGTTGCAAACCTGGATCAAGTCAGGTCGCGTGCTAGTCAACGGCTCAATGCTCAAGCCGAAAGACAAGCTGGAAGGCGGCGAGGAAATCACGCTCGATGCCGAGCCGGAGGTGGTGATTACCTGTGAGCCCGAAGAGATCCCTCTGGATATCATTTACGAGGACGACAGCCTGCTGATCGTCAACAAGCCGGCCGGACTGGTCGTGCATCCGGCTGTCGGAAACTGGAGCGGCACCTTGCTGAATGCTTTGCTGCATCATGCGCCGAATCTGGAGACCTTGCCGCGGGCCGGCATCATCCACCGCATCGACAAGGATACCAGCGGCCTGCTGATGATCGCCAAGACGCTGCAGGCGCATAATAGTCTGGCTCAGCAATTGCAGGACCGCGAGATTACCCGGGAATATCTGGCTATCGCGCGCGGCCGCATGACTGCCGGCGGCACTGTCGATGAGCCGATCGGCAGGCATCCTACCGATCGTAAACGCTATGCGGTCAAAAACTCAGGCAAGTTTGCCGTGACTCATTACCGCGTCATCCAGCGCTTTGCGGGGCACACATTGATTCGGGTCAAGCTAGAGACCGGCCGTACGCACCAGATCCGCGTGCATATGGCGCATATCCGCTATCCTCTGGTTGGCGACCAAGTGTACGGCGGGCGCTTCCAGATGCCGCCGCATTGCAGCGAGCATCTGGAGCAGGCATTGCGCAACTTCAAACGGCAGGCGCTGCATGCGGCAAAATTGGGACTGCGGCATCCGGTCACCGATGAATATTTGGAGTGGGAACAACCCTTGCCTGAAGACATGATCAATCTGCTTGAAGCATTAGCTGAAAATGAACAGCAACAAACATTGGCTTGAGCCGGACTGGCCCGCGCCCGGCCACATACATGCCGCGACGACATTGCGCTCTGGCGGCGTCAGTAAAGGCGCGTTCGCCAGCTTAAACCCGGCCACGCATGTCGGCGATGATGCCGAAACGGTCAGGCAGAATCGGCAGATCATCAAAACGATGCTGGCGCTGCCCGCCGAGCCTGTCTGGCTGGAGCAAATCCATGGCAACAAAGCCGTCGATGCAGGAAAAACACAATCGCTGGTACAGGCCGATGCCAGCTTTACCGATGAGGCCGGGGTTGTCTGCGCGGTGCTGACGGCCGATTGTTTGCCGCTGCTGGTCTGCAATGCCGAAGGCTCGCGGATAGCGGCTATTCATGCTGGCTGGCGGGGCTTGTTGTCCGGCGTGATTGGCAATACGGTCACGGCGATGGGCAATCAGGATCTGCTGGTCTGGCTGGGGCCTGCGATCGGGCCCGCGTGTTTTGAGGTCGGCGCCGAAGTCCGTGAGGCTTTCATTGGAAAATCAGCAGGGTTTGCGGCGGCTTTCAAAGCGCGCGGCAACGGCAAATGGCTGGCCGATATTTATCAACTGGCTCGAGTGGATCTGGCCGCTCTTGGCATAGACAGAATCTATGGCGGTAATTTATGCACCGTCACGGATCATGAACGTTTTTATTCCTATCGCCGGGATAAAGAGACAGGACGCATGGCGACATTAATCTGGAGAGACTGAAGTAGTGAGTTTATTGGTATTTATTGTTATTTTTACTGCCGTAGGCGGTCTTTTAAGCGTTATGGCTGCCGCAGTCTTTCTATTGTTGCCGGATCATCACAGGGAAGCGGTTTTGCCGCACGGGATCAGTTTTGCGATCGGCGCGCTGCTGGCCGTCGCTTTCTGGGGCTTGATCCCCCATGCGTTCGAAGACGTCAGGCCGGAGCAGATCCAGCCCTTGTCCGGAACCATCCTGGCCGGCGTACTCGGTTTTTTTGTCCTGGAAAAACTGCTGATCTGGCGCCATTGCCATTACGGTGGCGGCTGTGAAGCGCACGGCGATGAAGACGCTCACGATCATGCGCATGTGCACGCGCACAGTCATGGGCACGGCAAGTCCGCCGGAGCCTTGATCATTCTGGGCGACAGCATCCACAACTTTGTCGACGGCGTATTGATCGCGGCCGCGTTTTTAACCGATGTGAAACTGGGCATCGTGACCAGTCTGGCGGTCGCCGCGCACGAGATTCCGCAGGAAGTCGGCGATTTCGCGATTTTATTGCAGAGCGGCTATGGTAAAGGCAAGGCGCTGTTCTATAACGTTCTGGCCAGTTTGACGACGGTTGTGGGCGGTGTGCTGGCTTATTTCAGCCTGGAGGATCTGCATGACAGTCTGCCGTATTTTCTGGCGTTGGCGGCTTCGAGTTTTATTTATATCGCCGTTGCCGACCTGATACCGTCGCTGCACAGAAAAACCGACATGAAGGCGTCCTTGCAGCAGATTGTCTTGATTCTGGCAGGCGTGCTGCTGGTTTGCCTCATGCACGGTATTGCCCATGATATTGAGGTGTAGGCGCAGGGGCTGAATCCTGCGCCTTGAGCTGGCTCAAGTAATAACAGTCGGTCCGGTTCGGCCGGTGCGCTTTTTGACCTCGCAAAGCTGTTCGGCGAGATCGATCAAATCGGCCAGCGCGACTTGTGCATCCTGATCATGCCTGTCGGGATTGACCTCGAAGCGTTCCAGGTAGATTCTCAACGTGGCGCCGACCGTGCCGGTGCCCGACAGGCGGAACACAATGCGGGAACCGTTTTCAAAGCCGATGCGGACTCCCTGATTCTCGGTAATGCTGTCATCTATCGGGTCCTGGTAGCTGAATTCATCCGCATACTTGACGGCATATTCGCCGAATGACCGGCCGGCCAGTGTCGGCAACAGAGATCTGAGGTGTTCGATAATATCGTTGGCGATATCGCTCGCTACGGTTTCGTAGTCGTGGCGGCTGTAGATGTCGCGGCCGAATTTCTGCCAGTGCTCATGCACGATATCGGCAACCGGCTGGCGTCTTCTGGCGATCAGGTTCAGCCAGAACAGCACGGCCCATAACCCGTCTTTTTCTCGCACATGATTGGAACCGGTGCCGAAACTCTCTTCGCCGCAGATCGTGATTTTGCCCGCATCGAGCAGATTGCCGAAGAATTTCCAGCCGGTCGGCGTTTCATAGCAGGGAATGTTGTATTTGGCCGCGACGCGGTCGACAGCCTGGCTGGTCGGCATCGAGCGCGCAACGCCGCTCAAGCCTTTGGCATAGGCCGGAATCAGATGCGCATTGGCCGCCATAATGGCGAGGCTGTCGCTGGGCGTGACAAAGAAATGGTCGCCCATGATCATATTGCGGTCGCCATCGCCGTCGGAAGCGGCGCCAAAAGTCGGTGCGGCAGGGCTGAACATTTTCTCGGCCAGTTCCTGCGCGTGCGCCAGATTAGGATCGGGATGATGGCCGCCGAAATCTTCCAGCGGTTCGGCGTTGATGACCGAACCGGGCTGCGCGCCCAGCATGTCTTCCAGTATTCTTTTGGCATACGGGCCGGTAATGGCGTGCATGGCGTCGAAGCACAAGCTGATATAGCCGGAGCTGATGCTTTGCTTCAGCAGCGGAAAATCGAAAATTGACTGCATCAGTTCGGCATAATCGCTTACCGGGTCAACAATCGTGATTTTAATGTCGCCGATCTGCTGCGTGCCGACGCTGTCCAGGTCTACATCGGCCATGGTTGCGATTTTGTAATTGTCGATGGACTGGCTGCGCTGAAAAAAGGCCTGTGTATATTTTGCCGGTGCGGGGCCGCCGTTGTCGGCATTGTATTTAATGCCGAAATCCTCGTCAGGACCGCCCGGGTTATGGCTGGCGGAAAGGATCAGGCCGCCGAAGGCCTTGTTTTTTCTGATCAGATGCGATGCCGCAGGTGTGGACAATAAACCGCCCTGGCCGATGATCAATTCGCCGAATCCATTGGCTGCCGCCATTTTAATGATGACTTGTATTGCGGTTCGATTAAAATACCGACCATCACCGCCGAGCACGAGTTTTTTGCCGGCAAAGTCGTCCAAAGAATCGAAGATGGACTGGATGAAATTTTCCAGATAGTTCGGCTGCTGAAATACTTTAACTTTTTTTCGAAGACCGGATGTGCCCGGGTTCTGGTCGTTATAGGGGTGGGTAGTGATCGTTTCTATTTGCATATTTTTGCCTTAGTGCGACAATTATCCTGATGAGCTTAAGTATGGAAACCTTTATTCTAGTGTAGATTATTTATGTGGCGAATTTATTTATTACTCTATTGTAGTTGTTGTGCTACGGTTGTATCTGCCGCTGAGGATATATGGCTGCTGGTGGATACGAGCGCGCTAAAGATTGAAGTCAAAAAAGGCGAGAAGACGCTTGAAACCCTCGACGGTATTGCGATCGGCCAGGGCGGCGCGGGCTTTAAGCATCATCGGGGCGATAATGTCACTCCTTTTGGAGATTACAGGATCGGCTGGGTCGGTGAGCAGAGCGCCTTTAAAAAATTTTTTGGTTTAACCTATCCTTCCGTAGACGATGCCGGGAAAGCGCTGGAGCAGGGATTGATAAATCGCGTCACCTATAACAGTATCGTATACGCTCACAAGCACAATCAAGTGCCTCCGCAAAATACCCCATTAGGCGGACGGATAGGCATTCATGGCTTAGGTCGGGCCGATGAAAAAATCCATAA
Organism: Methylobacter sp. Wu1; assembly: GCF_036553575.1. Taxonomy (NCBI): domain Bacteria; kingdom Pseudomonadati; phylum Pseudomonadota; class Gammaproteobacteria; order Methylococcales; family Methylococcaceae; genus Methylobacter; species Methylobacter sp. Wu1. The sequence continues at coordinate 51,575 of NZ_JAZHOC010000061.1, forward strand.
AATGATGAATTGGACGCACGGCTGCATCGCCTTGACCAACAGTCAGATTGATCATTTGAGTCATTGGATAGATAAAGGGACAATGGTCAGGATAAAATAGTCAATGGACAGATAAGGGCATAATGGGAGAAACTAACTTAAAGCTGGAAAAAAGCTTGAAAATAGTGTAGAATCTAATTTGGAAGTACTCTTTACGTAGTAACAACTTTGAAATAAGGAAAAATAATATGAAAAAAGTAATTAAATTATCAATGATCGCTATGGCTGCTACTCTGGTTGTTGGTTGCGCCACTAACTCAGATATCGATAACCTGCAATCACAAATTGATGGTTTGAATTCTAAAGTTTCTCAAGCTTCAGCTGATGCTGCCAGCGCACAACGTGCTGCTGCTGATGCGGCTGCAAAAGCTGCTGATGCGGAACAAGCTGCTAACCGCGCTGCTCAATACGCTCAAGACACTAACAGCAAACTGGATCGTATGTTCAAAAAATCAATGATGAAATAATTCATCATTTTTTTGATGCATAGAGAGAGCCCACTGGGATTTTTCCCCAGCGGGCTTTTTTTATGGGATTGAAGAAGGTGCGGGGCTGGCTTCCGTCATGGAAGGGCGCTTATAAATGGCGACAGGGATGCCATTATGCATTTGCAGAGCCTTTTTCAGTGTCGCGCCATCAAGGACCGGCATTTGATTGTTGTTGGCGCGTTCAATCAATTTTAGCGCCAGTTCCAGGCGTGCCAGGTATTTTTTTTCCGTCTGTTTGGGAATGGTTCCATTCTCGTCTTCCGCTTCAGTTTCAGCCAAAGTCGGATGAACTTCTATATACAGCGTATCCTGATGCCAGCCGACCTTAACCGGTTGATTGACAATATAGATTGGCGTGCCTGTCTCTATTTCCGGATACAGTTCTTCAATATCCTCCGGATACATACGGATGCAGCCATGGCTGACCCGCATGCCGACGCCGAAAGGTTTGTTGGTGCCGTGGATCAGATAGCCCTTTACGCCCAGATACATCGCAAACTGACCAAGAGGATTATCGGGTCCGGCCGGTATGAATGCCGGCAGAATATCTCCCTTGGCGGCATGCTCCGCTCTGATCGATGCCGGCGGTGTCCAGGTCGGGTTTTCAGTTTTGCGGACAATTGTTGTTCGCCCTAGAGGCGTTCGCCAATCCACGCGGCCGATGCTGTGCGGAAAGGTTTTGACGACCCCTTTCTCGCCTTCCGCATGCCTGGGGAAATAATACATGCGGTATTCAGGAAGGTTCAGCGTCAGACCTTTTCTTGGTGTATCGGGCAATAAGCGCTGATTGGACAATCGGACCCGAGTGCCCTGGCCCGGCAGCCATCTGTCCACGTCCGGGTTAAGCAGCAGGATTTCGAGCTGTCCCATATCATAATGCCGGGCGATATCGAGCAGTGTGTCTTCATAAGTGGCCGTGGTATAAAGTTCGCCGACTGATGGATCGCCGATCAGGCTGTCGCCCGGGTTATCGGGCAGTTCATACGTTGTGGCCGAAGCGGGCAGGCTGGATATCAGCAGTAATAATACGACCAGCCTGGGCATAAAAGACGGCGTAAGGCGACTTTTAAGAATAAGGCTGGTCGTTAGATAAGTCATGCTTTATTTTCTCCGCCGAATAATTCCATAAGACGGGGTAAAAAGTTCGCCAGTTCCAGTGACATAATCGAAAAGTCCACGTCGAATTGTTCGGCTTCGTCGTGGGTTTCTATATCGGCGGCCTGATCCTGGATCAAATCGAGAAAGCGCAGGCGTTTGATGGACAGATGTTCGTCGATAATGAAGGAGAGCCGGTCGTCCCAGGTGAGGGCCAGTTTTATTGCTTCCTTGCCGGTATCGAGATGGTTTTTGATTTCCGGAAGCGTCAGATCATGGCGTTTGCAGCGGATGATGCCGCCTTCCTCTTCGGGTGAGCGCAATTCGCATTCATCTTCAATCGTGATATCGGCCGGTGTTTGGTGATTGATCAGCCACTGGGTCATGGTAAAAACCGGTTTTTCCACCGTATTAGGCGGCACGGCCGGCAATGAACCCAGGCATTTGCGCAGGTTGCTGAGCAGGTCCTCTGCCTTTTTGGCCGAGGCGGCGTCAACGATCAGCCAGCCGCCTTTGGGATCGATATAGGCGTAAGTTTTGCGTGAAAAGCTGAAAGCCCTGGGCAGCAGCTCAAAGATCAATTCGTCTTTGATGGCGGTACGTTCCTTCTTGGCTAATTTCCGGCCCTGCTGGTCCTCCGTTTCTAGGATTTTTTCCTGCAGCATGTCATTGACTACGGCAGCGGGCAGCACTTTTTCTTCTTTTTTTCCGCACAGCATCATAAAACCGTTCGCAGTGTGCACCAGTTGTGCTGAAGCATTGCCCAAAGGAGCGGTCCAGCCAAAGGAGAATTCCTCATGATTGCCACAAGGACGAAATGCCATTTGCTCAAGTTTTTGCTCCAGTTCAGCTGGAGATAAGGTGAAATCTTCGGTGAGACGAAAAATGCTAAGATTTTTAAACCACATGCGTAACAGATACTCTATAAAATTGACGAGCGCGTATTATCGCGCAAAATTGCCGGGCTAAAATTAAAATTTATAGAATGAGCATGACTGACATTAGAGGATTCGCTCCGATTGTTTCCAGGGGTGCGCAGGTGTTGATTCTGGGGTCCATGCCCAGTGAAGTCTCACTGCTTAAGCAACAGTATTACGGCCACCCCAGTAATGCATTCTGGCCGATCATGGGCGCATTGTTCGGCGCTTTTCCTGATCTTGATTATGAGCGGCGTAAGGCCATTCTGATGGAGAACAAGGTAGCGGTCTGGGATGTGCTGCAAAGCTGTCAGCGGCAGGGCAGCCTGGATTCGAATATAGCGTGGGCATCGATAAAAACCAATGACTTTGCAAACTTTTTTAGCGAGTATAAATTTATCAGGCGCGTATTTTTCAATGGCGGCATGGCTGAAAAGGTCTATAAAAAATATATTCTGCCAAGCTTGGATCAACGTTTTGCCTATCTTGAATATCAGCGTTTGCCTTCAACAAGTCCAGCCCATGCTTCTTTGAATTTGGCGCAAAAAATAGAAGCATGGAAAGTGATTAAGCAGCCTGTGGTAAAGTAGGCGTTATTTATACGGCGAGGCAGAGATGGAAGCATTTTCAAGCTGGGAAAATCTATTGTTGGGCGTTCTGGCGCTGCTGATTATTTTCTGGATGCGGCCCGGGATTAAGGCATCACTCGAGCAAAGCAGAAAAGCGCCGGCAGACTGGAAGGCAGTGCTGGTGCCTTTGGGCCTTGTCGTGCTGTTTGTGATTTTTTTAATGGTAGTGGTTTAGATCAGATGAGCGAAGAAGAATACGAATACGAGGAAGAATACGGGTACGAATACGATGAAGACGAGGAGGTGGAGTATTATGCGGTCCGCCCCAACAAGTCGCAGCAAAAGCGCGATATGGCCGCTCTTTTCGCTTTGGGCGAAGAATTGTCGGGTTTGCCTGAGGCGCAATTAAAAACTTTTGAGCTGCCTGAAAATCTCCATAAAGCCATCGTCCAGGTTGCAGGCATGCCGCCAAAAGGTGCGAGAAAACGGCAGCTGAAATTTATTGCCGGCCAGCTGCATAAAATCGATATAGAACCCATTCAGGAAGGACTGGCCCGCATCAAAAGCAAAAGCGCGCATGCGGTCAGGGAGCATCATATCATCGAGCGCTGGCGGGATAGATTGATTGCAGAAGGCAACGAGGCGCTGGCCGAATTGCTTGATGAGCAGCCGCAGGCGGACCGGCAGCAGTTAAGGCAGCTGTTGCGCAATGCCCAGAAGGAAGCGGCGGCGGGCAAGCCTCCCAGATCTTCGCGCCTGCTGTACCGCTATCTGAAAGAAGTGTTTGAGTTCGATGGCTATGAATCAGCTGATGATGAACCGGCTGACGATGAACCGGATTCAGATTTGTAGCGGCTCAGTTAAACAAGTCCGTTTGCTGGAAATGCGTCAGTCTGGACCGGTTTTCCAGCGATGACAGCGTAACGCCAAGCAGCCGTACTCTGCGCGCGCCAATATCGGTACTGCGCAATAGATCTTCCAGGATCGCAAGCGTGCCCGATGTGGTTGTCACCGCGTGGGGCAGGGTTCGACTGCGCGTGATCTGGACAAAGTCGTGGTATTTGATTTTGACGGTTAAAGTATAGGCGACCAGCTGTTTTTCGGCGGCTCTTGCCAGGGCTTTTTTCAGCAGGCCATGCAGTTGCGCGATGACCTCCTGTCTGGCGGTAATGTCCCGCTGAAAAGTCGTCTCTACGCCCACCGATTTACTGATCCTATGGCTGTTGACGGGCCTGTTGTCAATGCCCCGGCAGATGTTGTAATAATGGCGGGCCGATTTGCCGAAATGCTGCTGTAACGTCGCCAGCGGCAAGTTTCTTAAATCCTTGCCGGTCTGTATGCCCAGCGCCTGCATTTTCTGCGCTGTCGCTTTGCCGATGCCGTGGAATTTATCGATAGTGAGCTGTTCGACGAAGCGCGCGCCCTGTTCCGGCGTGATCAGATAAAGCCCGTCCGGCTTGTCCATGTCCGAAGCGATTTTGGCCAGAAATTTATTGTAGGAAATGCCGGCCGAGGCAATCAGGCCGGTTTCCTGTTTAATTTCGGCCTTGATGGCTTTGGCTATGAGCGTGGCCGATCCCTGGCGCAATTGAGTATCGCTGACATCCAGATAAGCTTCGTCAAGCGACAGCGGTTCGACCAGTTCGGTATAGCCGGCAAATATTTTTCGAATGGTTTGCGACGCTTCCCGATAGGCTTCGAAGCGGGGTTTGACAAAAATAGCCTGCGGGCACAAACGGTAAGCCTGCGATGAAGGCATGGCCGAATGGATGCCGTACTGTCTGGCCTCATAGCTGCAGGTAGCAACGACGCCTCGTGTGTCGGGTGCGCCGCCGACGATCAGCGGCTTGTTCCGGTATTTGGGAAAATCCCGTTGCTCGATGGCCGCAAAAAAAGCATCCATATCGATATGAATGATTTTGCGGATACCATCCATGGCGGGTTATTTTTTTGAATCCCTCGGCTCGGGCAGGCTCATCTCTTCAGTCATCTGCCAGTCCGAGAAAGGGAAGGGCAGCGTATCGGTGTTGAAAGTCAGAAACAGCAGGATATGGTAGGTGTAAGCCGAAAGGCTGCGGCCGAAATTGAGTACGTTGCTGTTGACTTTGCCGGTCAACAGCATGGAGGCGACTTGCAGCGCGATAATCGCCCACAGCAGCATTCTGACCAGGGTGATGATGGCTGCAAAAATCAGTATAAAGAAAATCCGTTTCCAAGTGCCGAGCTTTTTCAGATTCTCGTTGATTTGCTCTTGCATGATCGGCATTACCCCCGGTTCATGATGTCACGCAAGTCCAATGCTGCTGCGTTGGCGCGCGCGATATAGGTTGCCAGGGACAATGAATAGTTTGCGAACAGGCCGTAGCCGCTGCCATTCAAAACCATGGGACTCAGGATTGGAGCCAGTGCGTTTTCAAAGGATTTGATCATGATGTCGACCGTGTTCATGGCGCGTTTATCCAGCAGGATGTCATGGAAATCATGCTTGATGGCCCGGAGGATATGCAGCAAGGCCCAGCTGGCGCCGCGGGCTTCGTAGAAAACGTTATCGATCTCCAGCCATGGGGTCTGGGCCACTATCGGCACAGTTTTGGTTTCACGGGCTTCGCCTGTAACGCCGGTTTCAGCAGCGCCCGGTTCAAGCACTGCCAAGCCGGGTATGATTTCCGCACCGGCCACGCTGGCGCTCAGGCGCGTGGACAAACCGCCCAGACGCTTGATCACCACTTCCACGTATTGCGCCAGGTTGTCGGCTCTGGCATAGAACTGCCCGCGCTTCACGGGGCCGCCGTATTTTTGCAGGCGCAACATATACTTATGCAGCGCCTCAATGCCTTTTTCATATTCCGCTTCCGTTGACGGCAACGCCCACGAATTGTGTTCGTAGTAGAAGTAAGGCTCCGCGACGGCTAGATCGGCATCTTCGGCCGATTGCGATTGATCTCGGGCAAAATGGTTTCTTAATGCCGATGTGGCATCGCGCAGCATGACCAGTGCGCCAAATTCCCAGCTGGAAATGTTATCCAGCAATACGCCGGGAGGCGCAACGTCATTGGTGATATAGCCGCCGGATTTATGCAGCAGGACATCAGCGATGTGGGCCAATGTGTTGGCGTAGGTATAGCCTAAAGGCATTTCAGTAGTATTGGTTTCTTTTGCCCTTTCCAGCGCTTCTTCCTGTACATTGAACTGATCCGGTTCACTTCCCCACCAGGCACCCAGGATGAATAGAACAACTAGTACCACCAGGACTAATACGCCGAAGCCCCAGAGTATTCCTTTAGATTTTACATCTTGCAGTGTATCGCTTGCCGCCATTTTTCAGGTGTCCCGTAAAGATAGAGTGTCTGCGTGATAAAACAGATTACTTTGTCTACTAAAATTAGCCCACATGGTAGCAGATTTTTTAAATATTTGCTGACCAAGCAATGGCCCGTTATGATTTTTTTTTGGCTCTCGGATGGGCTTTATCATAGACTTCAGCCAGATGCTGGAAATCCAGATGCGTATAGATCTGTGTCGTACTGATATTGCTGTGTCCGAGCAGTTCCTGCACGGCTCTCAGGTCCTGGCTGGATTCGAGCAGATGGCTTGCAAAAGAATGCCGGAGCATATGCGGATGCAGGTGTTCGGCGATGCCTTTTTTCCGGCACCACTGCGCCAGTCTTAACTGAATGCTGCGCGGGCCCAGTCTCGTGCCCCGGCTGGAAACGAATAATGCGGACTCGGCGGCGGCAGCCATCTTTAAACGCTGAGCCAGCCAGTTTTCAAGCGCGCTGACAGCCTTGCCGCCGATAGGCAGCAGCCTCGATTTTCCGCCTTTACCGGAGCGTACGGCCAGCGAGCGGTCGGGCAGATCAATGTCGGCCAGGCTCAAGGCGGCCAATTCGCTCAGGCGCAGGCCGGAAGAATAGAATAATTCGAACATGGCCAGATCGCGTATTTCCAGCACTGAACTGGTTCCCGCTTCCAGCAGGCCGCTGATCTGGTCCACATCCAGCGTCTTAGGCAGTTTTCTGCTTTGTTTGGGGGCTTTGACATACTGGGCCGGATTGCTTTCGGCCAGACGTTTCTTCAACAGGAAGTTATAAAAACTGCGGATTGCCGACAGTTCGCGCTGCAGGCTCTTACTGCTGATGCCCTGACGGTGCCGGCCTGCGATGTGCGCTCTGATATCGCTTTGCTTGAGATCGATCCAATGATCGATCGCTTTGCTTTCGCAATAGCGGATCAAATGCCCGATATCCCGCCGGTAGCTTTTTATCGTGTGTTCGGAGGCGCGCGCCTCAACCTGGAGCTGGTCTAAAAAGGCCGTTAACGCGTGCTCGGCATCGGTACGCATAATAATCAGGCGGCAAGCAGTGAAATAAGCCGGGTGCCGATGATTTCACTCATTTGAGTCAGAAACAGGTTGCCCATGCTGTAATGAAACCGGCTCTCTTCCCGGCTGCCGATGGCCACGATACCTTCGAGCTCGGTAAAAACCATGGGAATGATAGCGCAGGATTTGACGTCCGGCGCGGCCTCGCCGAACAGCACTTTAGCCTGCGCCAGTGTCGGACGGCCGCATTTGGGCTGATTGGCGGCCAGTTCCTTTGTGAAGGGTTTCAAGTCTACGCTGCCCGGTGCGATGAACAGATTGGCGATTGATGCGTCCGGCTTGTGCTTAATGATGCGAATCGCGACAAAATCGGTCAGAAAATAGTCGGACAAGACCATCTCAAGATTGGCGATGGCTTCCTCCAGCGTGGACGCATCCAGTAAAGCCAGGGTAAGCTTGTGCATACGGCTGAGGGATGTATCGTTGTCTCTGGCGATCTCAATGAGCGCCTTCAGCTGGCTTTCCTGTTCCTGATGCTTGTTTCTGTACAGCTCCAGCTGTTTTGAAATCAACGATACGGCGCTGCCGCAGGGGTGCGGGATGCGCATTTTTTCCAGCAGATGCAGATGGTCGTTAAAAAATTCCGGATGCCGCTGCAGGTATTGTGCAATCTGGGCCGCAGTCAGTTCCGGGTTTTGCTGTGCGGTCATAACGCCAGTGTTCCATCGAAAACGGTGACGGCCGGCCCCGTCATGAATACAGGCTCTCCGCGGCCTGACCAGCTTATTTTCAGCTCGCCGCCCGGCAGTTCCACGAAAACATCATGATCCAGCAGGTTGTGCTCGATGCCGATTACCACGGCGGCACAAGCGCCGCTGCCGCAGGCCAGCGTCTCGCCGGCGCCACGCTCGAAAACGCGCAGCTTGATATGCTGGCGGTCAACCACCTGCATAAAACCGATATTGGCGCGCTCAGGAAAGACCGGGTGGCGCTCCAGTTCACTGCCCAATTCGGCCACCGGCGCTGTTTTTAAGTCGTTGACTTGCAGAACGGCATGCGGATTGCCCATCGAGACAGCGCCAAACGCTCTTTCCGTATCGTTTACCGCTACGGTGTAATATCTGGATTCCTCCTCGGCAAGCATAGGGATTTCGTCGGGTGCATGCCGGGGCACGCCCATATTGACCGTAACAAGATCATCTTCATCAAGATGCAGCAGCAGCTGGCCCGAGTTGGTATCAACGCGTATCTCGTCCTTATCGGTCAACTGTTTGTCGCGGACGAAACGGGCAAAACAGCGTGCGCCATTGCCGCACTGGGCGACTTCGCTGCCGTCGGCGTTGAAAATCCGGTACTTGAAGTCGGCATTGGCACTGGCCGGTTTTTCGACCAAAAGCAGCTGGTCGAAGCCGATGCCGAAGTGCCGGTCGGACAGTTGCCTGATCTGCTCTGCGCTTAAGGCGACGTGTTGATTGATGGCGTCAATGACGACAAAGTCATTGCCGAGGCCGTGCATTTTAGTGAAATTGATCATTTATGTGCTTCAAGGGATAGAGTGAAAATGAGTTGGTTTCCGGCGCCGATGGCTCATGGCAGCAGTTGCTCTCCGGCCCAAAGCTGGGCGATCGTTTCCCTTGCCCTGATCAAGTGCAGATCGCTTCCGTCGACCATCAGTTCGGCGACACGCGGTCTGGAGTTGTAATTCGAACTCATGGAGAAGCCGTAAGCGCCCGATGACCGTATTGCCAATAAGTCGCCCTGAGCGATTCTAAGCGTGCGATCCTTGCCCAGGAAATCGCCCGTTTCGCAAACCGGGCCGACGATGTCCCAGCGCATCTCCGGCGCCAGGCTTTGCTTTTTGACCGGGATGATCTCTTGCCAGGCGCTGTATAAAGAAGGGCGCACCAGGTCGTTCATGGCCGCATCGACGATGGCGAAGTTTTTGTGGGCTGTCGGTTTGAGATATTCAACCTGCGTAACCAGAATGCCGGCGTTGCCGACGATGGCTCGGCCGGGCTCCACCAGGATTTCGAAATCGTTGGCGCCCAGGCGGTCCAGCACAGCCCCGATGTAGCCGGCCGGTTCGGGCGGCTGTTCGTCCTTATAACGGATGCCGAGTCCGCCGCCCAGGTCCAGGTGATGCAGAACGATGCCTTCGGCTTTGAGGGCTGACACCAGATTCAGCACGCGGTCCAGCGCATCAAGGAAAGGCCGGGCCTCGGTCAGTTGCGAGCCGATATGGCAATCGATGCCAACCACGTTGATATAAGGCAGTGTAGCGGCGCGTCGGTATTCGCTCAGGGCCTGCTCGATGTCGATGCCGAATTTGTTTTCTTTCAGACCGGTCGAGATATAAGGATGGGTTTTGGCGTCGACGTCGGGATTGACCCGGAAAGACACCGGCGCAATAACGCCCAGTTGCCCTGCAAGCCGATTGATCCGGTCCAGTTCGCCGCTGACTTCAACATTAAAACAGCGTATGCCCGCTTTCAATGCGGCCAGAATTTCATCTTCGCGTTTGCCGACGCCCGAGAACACGATTTTTCCGGGATCGCCGCCGGCGGCAAGAACGCGCTCCATTTCGCCCAACGAGACAATATCGAAGCCTGATCCCAGGCGGGCCAGCAAATTGAGAATAGCGATATTGGAGTTGGCTTTGACGGCATAGCAGATCAGATGCGGCTGGTCGCCAAAAGCCCGATCAAAGGCGTGCCAATGCCGTTCCAATGTGGCTCTGGAATAAATGTAACAAGGACTGCCATATTTATAGACGATATCCTGCACAGCCACATCTTCGGCGAATAGCTCGTCATTGCGATAATTGAAATAATCCATGTTATTTGTCTTTTTCCGGTTTTACATGAATGGGCGGCTGTTGGTCCGGCAAATAAAGCGGGCCCGGTTGTCCGCAGCCTGCAGCAACTGAGCTTAGCAGTAATAATAGTAGTAATTTATAGATTTTCATGAAGCATAATAAATATAGTCAGCCACCATGTGATACTCAGGACGCATGGTCAAAAACAACTCACATAATAAGCCGAATTGTAATAAAAGGCATACAGCTTTATGGATTTGTCCGATTATGTCCTATAGCGAATGCCGGCAGGAGGTAAAGTCAACTTTTAAATCATAAGAAAATCGTGATTTTAACTGAAACTAAAGGACTGTTGAACTTTAAAAACAACCATGGAATTGAATGCGAAATGGATCCGGATTGGATAGTCCGAAGTAGCCGCGTTTGAGCCTTTGTCATGCCGATGTCGTTAATTCTGCACGCTTCCGGCATGTGCGCTATTATCTGGTCAGATCATCATTCGTTCATTTAGGCAGGACAGCCAGGCGTTATCGATGTCTGATGCGGTCAAATAACAACAAGGTCTGTCTTTGAAAAATAAAGTGTGGAAACGTGGTAGGTAAATTATGAACTGGCAGATTATTTCAGAACACATCGCGGCGGCAACGGGACAGGCTTTTACGGTCGTGTCATCGCAAGTCGTTAGCGGTGGCGACATCAATTCAGCCTATCGGCTGAAAGGGCATGATGAAACCTATTTCGTGAAACTCAACCGCGCTGATCTGGCCGCTATGTTTGAAGCCGAATTCGAAGGGCTCAAGGCGCTGGCATCAACTCAAGCCCTGCGCGTACCTGCGGCCATCACTGCCGGCAGCACGGCAAATCATGCCTTTCTGGTGCTCGAAAACATTGACTTCGGCCCATCGAGCAAAGCGTCCGAGCGTCTGTTGGGGCAGCAGCTTGCGAGCCTGCATGCCGTAAAACAGCCGTATTTCGGCTGGCATCGCGACAATACGATCGGCAGCACGCGGCAGCCCAACGGCCAATATAATGATTGGCTGGGTTTCTGGCGCGAGCAGCGTCTGGGCTTTCAGCTGAAACTGGCGGCATCGAACGGTTACGGCGGACGGCTGCAAGCGAGCGGCGAGCGGCTTCTCGGCGATCTGGATGCTTTATTTGGCGGCTACTCTCCGGAGCCTTCCCTGCTTCATGGCGACCTATGGGCCGGTAATGCGGCCGTGGACAGACAAGGGCTTCCGGTGATTTTCGATCCGGCCTGTTACTACGGCGACCGGGAGGCCGACCTAGCCATGACCGAGCTGTTCGGCGGATTCGGCCGCGATTTCTATGCCGCCTACCAGGAAGCGTGGCCTTTGCATGAAGGCTACAGCGTCAGGAAGACGCTGTACAATCTGTACCACATTCTAAATCATCTGAATCTGTTCGGCGGCGGGTATCTGCGGCAGGCCGAAAGCATGATGGCCATGCTGCAGGCCGAACTGAAATGACCGAGGCCAGCCGCCGGTGCTGTTCCAGGATATGCCGGAAAACCAGCGGATCTTTCTGCTGGGTTATTTCGCCTGGGCGCGGATGCAGCCGATGATGCAGCCGCGATAGCCAGAATCTTAGCGCCGCAGCTCTGAGCATGAGCGGCCAGTGCCGCCTTTCCTGCGGTTCCAGCGGGCGTAGCGTTTCATAGGCCGATAGCAGGGCCATGATTTTTTCAGGATTCACGATGCCGTTATCGCAGCACCAGTCATTGGCCGTGATCGCGATATCGAGCAGCAGCGCGTCGGTGCAGGCGCTGTAGAAATCCAGCAGACCGCTGAGCCGCCCGTCCATGAACAGGACATTGTCCCTGAACAGATCGGCATGGATAACGCCGCGCGGCAGAAGATCCGTGCTGCTTTGCGATTGAATGCGCAATTCGTCGTCAATCAGGGCCCGGTCCGCCGGACATAAGAACGGGCCGGTTTCCGCGGATACGCTCCGGCACCAGTCCAGTCCCCGGCGGTTCTTGATTGGAAACGCATAGTTTTGCGTAGCGCAATGCAGGCGCGCCAGCTGCAGGCCGATCTGACGGCAATGCGCGATCGACGGCGAGGCGACGGCGGCGCCGGCCAGACGATTGAACAGCGCGGCCGGTTTACCGTTCAGGGAATGCAACGGATTGGCTTGCCGATCGGGCAAAGGGCGAGGGCAAGCGATTTCGCTTCTGCCCAGATGCGTCATTAAATCCATGAAGGGCGGCAGATCGTCGGCCGCCAGCGACTCGAACAAGGTCAGGACGAAACGGCCCTGCGTGGTTGTGACAAAATAGTTGGTGTTTTCTATCCCGTCTTTAATCCCCTCAAAACCGGTGACTTTGCCAAGACTGTAAGTGATGAAGAATTGTTCGAGCTGCAGGCGGTTTACAGGCGTATAAACAGACACCGGTTATACTTCTACCATTCCAGGATTTTCCACATATTGATGTTGCTTTCCCTGTTCGCGTCATCACGGCGCACATCCATTACGCCGTCATTATTCTTATCAATGAAATAATAAGGCGGGCCGATATCCGGTATCACTTTGATCATATAAAGTTTGCCGGCCCGGCGATATTCTTGTATGGTCTGCTTGCCTTTGCGGATAATGGTGATATCGGGTTCCATCTCTTCGCCGCTTTGCACGGGCATGGGCGGTTCAGGCGCCTCCGGCACGGCCTCGAGCTGGGGCGGCCGCTCATCAACGGCGAATGCCGGAAAGGCAATAAGGCTAAGTAATAGTAAACGGCGCATGGTCGTGCCTCATCAGGAATAAAAACTGGCGTTATCTTATTACAGTTTGGGGCGGCTTGCTTGATTAAAAACAGGATTGGGCATGAGCAAAATCAATCATCAGCGCACTGATTCGCTATAATGCCGTAAAAAAGGCGGCGCCTTTCGGCAGACGCAGTGGCATAACGTAAGGTTTATTTTAAATCTGTCCGGCTCAGGCAGATAATTTGGGGGATAGTGATGGCTGATAATAACGAAAAACATAAAATAGTGATTGTGGGGGGCGGAGCGGCCGGTCTTGAGCTCGCTACCAGTTTAGGCAATAAATTGGGCAAAAGAGGCCTTGCGGAAGTCATGCTGCTGGATGCTTCATCGACGCATATCTGGAAACCGCTGCTGCACGAGGTCGCCGCCGGCACGCTAGGCGAAACCGAAGAAGTCGAGTATCTGAACCAGGCGCATCGCAATCATTTTCGCTTCCGGCTGGGCCGGATGGAAGGGCTTGACCGCAAGAAGAAGGAAATCTATGTCAGCCCAACCCTGGGCGATAACGGCGAGGAACTGATCCCGCGGCGTACTTTCAGCTACGATACACTGGTCATGTCGGTCGGCAGCGTCAGCAATACGTTCAACATCAAAGGCGTGGCCGAGCACTGCATGTTTCTGGATACGACTTCGCAGGCATACAAGTTCCAGAAACAACTCGTTAAAGCTTATATGAAGAACCATGCCAGCATCAACACCGCCGCCGATAAGCCGCTGTCGATCGCCATCGTCGGCGCCGGGGCTACCGGGGTTGAGCTGTCGGCCCAGCTGCATGAAGTCACCGATCTGCTGGCCGTCTATGGGCTGGATGAATCCAGCAACGTGAAGCTGACCATCATCGAGGCCGCGACCCAGCTGCTGCCGGCCTTGCCAAGCAAACTGGCGACTGCTACACAACAGCAATTGGTCAAGTTGGGCATCGATCTGAAAATGGGCCGCCGCGTGGTCGAGGTAACCAAAGAAGGCATCAAGACGCATGACGGGGAAATGATCGAAGCCGACCTTAAAGTCTGGGCGGCAGGCATTAAAGCGCCGGACTGGGTGAAGCAGCTGGACGGCTTGGAAACCAATCACATCAATCAATTGGTCGTTGATCAAACCCTGAAGACCAGCGATGACGATATTTTCGCGATGGGCGATTGCGCAGCCTGCCCTTGGGACGGTCATGATGAAAATGTCCCGCCCCGCGCTCAGGCAGCCCACCAGCAGGCGTCGGCGTTATACAAAACCATTCTCAACCGGCTGAATGGCCGCGCGCCGGTCCAGTATGTTTATCGCGACTACGGCTCGCTCGTTTCATTGGGCAAATACACCACGGTCGGCAACCTGATGGGCAATTTGATGGGCACGGTCAGCATTGGCGGCTTCATCGCGCGCGTGGTTTACCTTTCATTGTATAAAATGCACCAAGTGGCGATACACGGCTATTTCAGAACGGCGATGCTGACGCTCTCCAATCTGTTCAGACGCAGTGCCCATGCAAAAATAAAAATGCACTAAGCGCCTTATATTTTTAAATTTATCAAAAATTATCATGCTAGAAATTGAATACGAGTTCCGCGAACAGGATTTAATCCATTTTAATGAGCTACGGTTGTCGAAATCCGGGGAGATGCAGAAAAATATCAGAAAGCACCGGCTGATCGTGCCCGCCATCATGACGTTGCTGGCGTTTTTCAATTATGCCTATTATCAGGACAGAATGTCGGCCGGCTATGTGTTGCTTTTTGCCCTTCTTTGGGCGATTTTTGCGCCGAAAATCATGATATGGGACATGCGCCGGCAAATATTGACCAATTACACCGACAAGGAAAAGGTCAATATGTTCGGCACTTACACCTTGACTATCGATCCGGCCAATCCTAAATTCCTGCTGGAGAAATCGCCCAGCGGCAAGCACAAAATGGCCTGGGAGGATCTGGTGCGGGTCGAATACGGCAACCGCTATGTCTACATCTATATCGATTTGAATACGGCCCTGGTGATTCCCGTCGAAACGGTCAAAAAAGGCAACCTGGAACAATTCGCCGAGCAGGCCGAAAAAATGATTGAGCGAGCGGCTTAAATAGCCAAATAAGTCAGGCTGGGCTTTATACCGCTGATCGACGGTATAAAACCGCTGTTCCTTCATTCATATATTTATTCCGCAGCCTGAACCAGAGGTTTGCGGAATTTGTTTTTTATGCGGCTATCCGAGCCGATTTTAACGCTGTACGTCCATGTTGAATTTTAGAAATATATCGTTGCGCCGGGGCGCCCGGGTCTTGTTTGCCAACGCCTCGTTCACTATCCATAAGGGCCAGAAAGTCGGGGTCACAGGCGCCAACGGCGTCGGCAAGTCCAGCCTGTTTGCGCTGCTTCGGAACGAGCTGCACCTGGACGAAGGCGATTTCTCCATGCCGCCGGGCCTGGAAATCGCGCATGTGGCGCAGGAAACGCCTGCCGTCGGCTGCTCGGCCATCGATTACGTCATTGACGGCGACCGCGAATTAAGATGCCTGCAGCAGCAACTGGCCGCCGCCGAGCAGGCCGATGACGGCTTGAAGCAGGCGCAGCTGCACGCGGCGCTGGACACGATCGGCGGCTATTCGGCCCAGGCCCGTGCCTCGCGGCTGATGAGCGGATTGGGCTTCATGCCTGAGCAGGAGCAGAACCCGGTCAGTTCGTTTTCGGGCGGCTGGCGCATGCGGCTCAATCTGGCCCAGGCCCTGATGTGCCGGTCCGACGTCCTGCTGCTTGACGAACCGACCAACCACCTGGACCTGGACGCCGTGATCTGGCTGCAGGACTGGCTGTGCAAATATCCCGGTACGCTGCTGCTGATTTCGCATGACCGCGATTTCCTCGACGCCATCACTGACCATATCGTGCATATCGAGCAGAACAAGGCCGAAATCTATACCGGCAATTATTCGGCTTTTGAGCGAATGCGCGCCGAAAAGCTGGCTCAGCAGCAGGCCGCCTATCTGAAGCAGCAACGGGAAATCGCCCATATGCAAAGCTTCGTCGACCGCTTCAAGGCCAAAGCCACCAAGGCGCGCCAGGCGCAAAGCCGCATCAAGGCCCTGGAAAGAATGGAACTGATCGCGCAGGCGCACGTCGATTCGCCGTTCGATTTCAGCTTTCCGGCGCCCGGCAGAATGCCCAATCCGTTATTGACGCTGGAGAAGGCCGACATCGGCTATGGCCAGAAACGCGTGATCGAACAGGCAAGCCTGTCGATATCGCCGGGCGACCGCATCGGTCTGCTGGGCCCGAACGGCGCCGGAAAATCCAGCCTGATCAAAGTGCTGGCCGGCACCATGTCGCCATTATCGGGAACGCGAAGGGAAGCGGACGCGCTGAAGATAGGCTACTTCGCTCAGCATCAGCTGGAACAATTGCGTCTGGATGAGAGTCCATTATGGCATCTGCAGAAACTGGACAATCAGGCCACCGAGAAGGATTTGCGCAATTTCCTGGGCGGGTTCGATTTTCAGGGCGACAAGGTGCTGGAACCGGTCAAGCCGTTCTCCGGGGGCGAAAAAGCGCGCCTGGTTCTGGCGATGCTGGTTTATCAAAACCCTAATCTATTGCTGCTCGATGAGCCGACCAACCATCTGGACCTGGAAATGCGCCATGCCTTGAGCGTGGCGTTGCAGGATTATGAGGGCGCCATCGTTGTCGTCTCCCATGACCGGCACTTGCTGCGCTCGGTTACCGATCAGTTGCTGCTGGTGGCCGGCGGCAAGGCCCAGCCGTTCGACGGCGATCTGGAGGACTACCGCCTCTGGCTGGCCGAACAGAAAAAAGGCGAGGAAAAGCCAGCGGCCGACGCCGCGCCGATGGTTTCGCGCAAAGATCAGAGAAAACTGGATGCGGAGCGCCGCCAGAAATTCAAGCCGCTGTACGATGCGCTGAAAAAAGCCGAGCAGGCGGTTGAAAAATACCATACAGAACAGCGCCAGCTGGAGCAACAACTGGCCGATCCCGCGATTTATGCCGATTCGGAAAAAGATCGCTTAAAGCAACTGATGGAACGCAAGGTGCAAGTCGACAAAGCCTTGGAGGACGCTGAAGCCGCCTGGATGGAAGCCGAGGAAAAGTTGGAAGAGGCTAAATAAAATTCAACTTCCAGGACAAGAGCCGAATAGCTGGAAGTTGCCGATTCAATAAATAGTGCCGAGGTTTAGCGCATATCGGGAAGGAAGATCATGTTCGAAATCATAAAGCTATTATTTGATATCTGCCTGTTCAAGAAAGGGCCCCAGCATTTGCCGTACTCGCCATCGCTGCTGTACGGCATGATAGGCACCTATGCCGTCGTTAACTTTCTGACGATTCATATCAGCGTAGGCCGGCTTTCTACATTGCTCGTAGTGACGGTCTGCACATTGATCGTTGTTGGATTCAGCTGGGTCATGCTGTACTTCGGGCACAGGCTGGCGCGATTTAATCAAACCACCTGTGCTTTATTGGGCACCGATGCGCTGCTCAGTTTCTTTGCCGTGCCCGGAATTTCCTCAATGGTGACCGGAGGCATGACTTTATTGGCATTTTCAGTCATGATAGTTCTGATGATCTGGCATTGGGTGATTACCGGCCATATTATCCGCAATGCGCTGGATCAGACGTTGATGTTCGGCCTGGGGCTGGCGTTTTTATACCTGTTTTCAATGTATCAGGTAATGGACTTGTTATTTCCCGACGCTACCGTCGTTGAATAGGAGAAATCATGGGAGACTATAAACATATATTGCTGGCGGCCGACTTTTCCGTACACGGGGAGGACGTCGCCAGGAGAGCAAAAGATCTGGCTGACAAATATCAGGCAGAATTGAGTATTGTGCATGTCGTGGACAACTTGCCGCTGACCGACGCGGCGTATGGGCCGGTTATCCCGTTTGATCTGGACTTGACCGAAGAACTGATGGAGGCGGCAAAAGACAGATTGGCCAAATTGGCCGAAAGCCTGGGTATCGCCGAGGACCGCCAATGCATAGCGGTCGGCAGTCCGAAACTGGAAATCATCAGGGTAGCCGAAGAAAAACAAGCGGATCTGATCGTAGTCGGCTCGCACGGCCGGCACGGCCTGGCCTTGTTGCTCGGTTCGACGGCGAACGGCGTATTGCACCATGCGTACTGCGATGTGTTGGCCGTGCGTTTGAAAAACGAGTGAGAGGGTTAACTGGGCGCACAGACTTACAATTAATAAAGCGCTCTTGTATTGTTATTAAGGTAGATATAAATGATTGGACAGATTGAAAGTTATGATTCCGAGGCAAAAACCGGGGTCATAAAAAGCGATGAGGCATTGTTTGAATTTAATGCCGATGACTGGGCAGCGGAAGCGTCGCCGGAGCCAGGCGATGATGTCACTTTTGACGCAAAAGGCAATGCCGCTGTCAACGTGAATCTGGTGGGGGCTTATCTGGCTAAACCCGAGGCCGTCAAATACCGCTATGTGGCGGCTGTGCTGGCGCTGGTTTTAGGCGGCATTGGCGCGCACCGACTTTATTTGGGCTATTACTGGATTGCTCTGGCCCAGTTAGCGCTGACTGTTTTAACGGTCGGTTTCGGTGTGGTCTGGGGATTTATCGAAGCGGTGCTGCTTTTTGGCGGGCAGATGGACAAGGATGCCAAAGGCCGCCCTTTAAAATAGCTTGTCGAAAGCCATAAAAAAGGCCCTGATGAGCCATCATCAGGGCCTTTTAGAATCTGAATGCGATCCTTGTTATTTAGGTTGCACGTTAGCGGCAGTTAAGCCTTTTGGACCAGATTCGATGTCAAAGATGACTGTTTGGCCTGGGGACAGTGTTTTAAAACCTTCTCCCTGAATAACCGAGTGGTGAACGAAAACGTCTTCACTACCCTCTGAAGGTTCAATGAAACCAAAACCTTTTGTGTTATTAAACCACTTTACAGTGCCTGTTGCCATTTTGAAAACTCCTGAAAAAATAACTTACGGTTAACACAGAACTAAAACATTGATAACCGGACAACCTAACAACCTAGGAATCCCTAACTCAACATCTGCCGTCTGATCGCAGGCTATTGTACTGTTATTTTTCGCCGGATGCCATTTATTGAAAGATTTTGTAGAGTCCGTCAAGTACCAGCGCATTAGGGCTGACCATACCGACGACCTGCTGGTTTTCAACGACCGGCGCCCTGACCAGATCGTACTGGGCAAACAGCCTCGAACAATAGCGGATATCCATGTCCGGGGAAACGCTGATGACCGGCTTGGCCATGATTTCATAGACATTGACGCGCTCCGGCGCCCGGTCTTTTGCCAGCACATGGCGCGCGATATCGCCGGACGTGATCATGCCGAATTCATCGTCGTCATGGCGCTTATTGACGATCAGCACGGATGTTCTGAGCGCTTTCATTTTTTTCAGGGCGTCGGCTACGGTCGCAATACCGTCGATGTTGCCGACCTCGGTTTTCATGATATCCCTGACGCGGGTTATTGGAAGCTTGCCTGTCATATTTTATCCTCGATTTCATGGGTTAATTCTTCAACCTGATGCGTGACGCCGATGGCATCCTCGACATCGATCTGGAAAGCGATGCCGGTGCCGGGCCTGCTGTCAAACTGGGCCGCCTGGGCTACGGTTTCGAGAATGTGCCGGCTCAGATGCTCTTCCACCAGCAACAGCAGAACATCGCGTTGTGTCTCAAGCGCCAGGCCGAAAAAGGTCTTGGAGCGTTTGAGGCCTTCGCCGCGGGCGTTATTGACAACGGTTGCCCCTTTGGCGCCGTTTTTACGCGCCGTTTCAAGCACCAGTTCGGTTTTGTCATCATCGACAAGTACGATAATTAATTTGAAATGCATGGTTTACCTCAGGATTTAGGTGAGTTTCTGCTTGCGAGCCAGTGTGCAATTTGCGCATAACCCAGTACAGCAATGATAGGAAACAGGCTGGCAAAGGCGATCAGGCCAAAACCATCCAATAACGGGTTGCGGCCGGGTATGGCCTCGGCCAGTCCCAGTCCCAGCGCCGTAACCAGCGGCACGGTCACCATCGAGGTCGTTACACCGCCGGAGTCATAGGCCAGGCCGACAATCACCTTGGGCGCAAAGCGCGTTTGTATGGCAATGATGACATAACCGGCGATAATAAAAAAAGACAGATCCAGCCCCGTGATAATTCGAAATGTGCCTAAGGCCAGGCCCAAGGCGACCCCCAGGGCCACCGCAATGCGCAGTCCCCAGGCATTAATGGTGCCGCCTGAAATTTCTTCGACTCTGATGGCGACAGCCAGCAGGGCTGGTTCGGCTAACGCGGTGGCGAACCCGATGCTGCCAGCAAAAACGTAAACCCAAAAATAGGTGAGCCAGGATACCGGTTGGCTGGCAGGATTAATGCCCAGGAACTCAGGCGACGTCAGCTGAGATGCCATCAGGCTCCCGAGCGGGAACAATGCCATATCCAGCCCCTCCAGAAAGACAACAATGCCAAGCAGGACATAGAAAAAACCTATCAGCGTTCTTTTGGGATGGGCCAAGGGCCTGCGGATTACCCATAACTGAAAACCGATAATCGTAACTGCGATAGGCAGGATATCCCGACAGGTTTTCAGCAGTTCCGTTACCAGATGGATTGACCATTCAATCATATAACCATCCCGTAAACCATGATGGAAATCATCGGCATCAACACCGCTAAAACGATAAGCCCAAAGCCGTCCGATACAGGGTTGCGGCCTTTGATGGCCGTGGCCAGGCCGATGCCGAGCGCAGTGACCAGCGGCACGGTAATGGTTGATGTGGCAATGGCGCCTGAATCATAGGCGATGCCTACGATCTCGGCCGGTGCAAAAGGCGTCATGACTGCAACGCCGCCAAAACCCAAGAACACAGGGTAATAGACCGGCCAGCCGCGGATAATTCTGAATATGCCGATCAGGATAGCGAAACCGATGGACAGGGCGACGATAACGCGCAGTCCTAATGCATAACTGTCTTTGGCGGCCTCGGTCTGTTCGATCAGTCCGCCTGTGCCGGCTATATTGGCGGCTTTTTGGGCGATGGCTATGAGCGCCGGTTCGGCAATCGCAGCACTGAAGCCCAGACAGAAGGCAAAGGCCAATAGCCAGAACAGGCTGCCTTTGCGGGCAAACGCGTGAGCCATCGACTCGCCCAGCGGGAACAGGCTTTGCTCCAGTCCTTGAACGAACAGGGTGAGGCCCAGCACCACTAAAAACGTGCCGGTGATTAAATCAGCGACATCGGGAATGGGCAGTTGAATAACGAAGACCTGGAAGATGATGACCACAGCAAGGATCGGCACCAGATCCAGAAAACTGCTGAATAGCTGTCTGATAAAAGGGTGGTTCAATAACCGCATGTTTAATCTGAATTTTTCGTCATTGAGTCTTTTTCAGTTAAGCAACAATCCCAGCAAAAATCAAGTCGGGTTTGAGTTGTTGGAATAAACCCTGTTACAAAATTGGCGCTCCTGGCTTGAAAACGGTCGGATTACCCCCCATGTTAGCGGTAACTTAGAAATTATCTTTTAGAGGTACATCAAATGCGCATGGATAAATTAACCAGCAAGTTTCAAATGGCGCTGGCCGATGCCCAAAGTCTGGCTCTGGGAAGAGACCATCAGTTCATCGAGCCGGTGCATGTCATGCTCGCCTTGCTGGATCAGGAAGGCGGCAGCGTCAAGCCCCTATTGGCCCAGATTGGCGTCAATACCAATACGCTGCGGGTCGAGCTGAACAAGGAAATTGATCGCATCCCCACGGTGAGCGGCTCGGGCGGCGATGTCCAGATTTCCAATGAATTGAACCGGTTGCTGAACCTGACCGATAAACTGGCGCAGAAACGCAACGACGCCTATATCTCCAGCGAGCTGTTCGTCTTGGCTGCCCTGGAAGAAAGAAGCCTATTGCAGAACCTGCTGAAAAAAGCCGGCGTGACCAGGGAAGCGGCCGAAAAAGCCGTCGACGCCATGCGTGGCGGCCAGGCGGTCAACGACCCCAATGCCGAGGACCAGCGTCAGGCCCTGAAAAAGTACACGATCGACATCACCGAGCGCGCCGAAGCCGGCAAGCTGGACCCCGTTATCGGCCGCGACGATGAGATCCGCCGCACGATCCAGGTTCTGCAGCGCCGCACCAAGAACAACCCGGTTCTGATCGGCGAGCCCGGCGTCGGCAAGACCGCGATCGTCGAAGGCCTGGCGCAGCGTATCGTCAACGGCGAGGTGCCGGAAGGCATCAAGGGCAAGCGCGTGCTGGCGCTGGACATGGCGGCCCTGATCGCCGGCTCCAAGTTTCGCGGCGAGTTCGAAGAGCGTCTGAAAGCCGTCCTGAACGATCTGGCCAAACAGGAAGGCCAGATTATCCTGTTCATCGATGAGCTGCACACCATGGTCGGCGCCGGCAAGGCGGAAGGCGCCATGGATGCCGGCAATATGCTGAAACCGGCTCTGGCGCGCGGCGAATTGCACTGCGTCGGCGCAACTACGCTTGATGAATACCGCAAATACGTCGAAAAAGACGCGGCCCTGGAGCGCCGTTTCCAGAAAGTGCTGATCGACGAGCCGTCCGTCGAGGACACGATTGCGATTCTGCGTGGACTGAAAGAGAAATACGAAGTCCACCACGGCGTCGATATTACCGATCCTGCCATCGTGGCCGCCGCGAGCCTGTCTTACCGCTACATTTCGGACCGGCAATTGCCTGACAAGGCCATCGATTTGATCGACGAGGCGGCCAGCCGCATCCGCATGGAAATCGATTCCAAGCCGGAAGCCATGGACAAACTGGACCGACGCCTGATCCAGTTGAAAATAGAACGCGAAGCGCTGAAGAAAGAAGCCGATCCGGCCTCCAAAAAACGCCTGGAAATCCTCGAGGAAGACATTGCCGAATTGGAAAAAGAATATTCCGATCTGGAGGAAATCTGGAAAGCCGAAAAGGCTTCGCTTCAAGGTACGGCATCGATCAAGGAAAAGCTGGACCAGTCCCGGATCGAATTGGAAGCAGCCAGCCGAGCCGGCGATCTGGCGCGCATGTCGGAATTGCAGTACGGCATCATTCCGGCGCTGGAAAAACAGCTCAACACGGCCTCGTCGGTTGAGCCCCATAAAATGACTTTGCTGCGCAACAAAGTCACTGAAGAGGAGATCGCCGAAGTCGTGTCGAAATGGACCGGCATTCCGGTCTCCAAGATGATGGAAGGTGAGCGTGAAAAACTGCTGCACATGGAAGAAGCATTAGCCAAACGCGTGGTCGGCCAGGATGAGGCGCTGAGAGCGGTCAGCAATGCCATCCGCAGATCGCGGGCCGGCTTGTCCGATCCGAACCGGCCGAACGGCTCATTCCTGTTCCTGGGACCTACCGGCGTCGGCAAGACCGAGTTGTGCAAGGCGCTGGCCGAATTCCTGTTCGACACGCAGGACGCGCTGGTGCGCATCGACATGTCCGAGTTCATGGAAAAGCATTCGGTCGCGCGTCTGATCGGCGCGCCTCCAGGCTATGTCGGCTATGAAGAAGGCGGCTACCTGACCGAAGCGGTCCGGCGCAAACCCTACTCGGTCATCCTGATGGATGAAATCGAAAAAGCCCATCCGGACGTCTTCAACGTGCTGCTGCAGGTGCTAGACGACGGCCGTCTGACCGATGGCCAAGGCCGGACCGTGGATTTCAAGAACACCGTCGTCGTCATGACCTCGAACCTGGGTTCGGACCGCATTCAGGAACTGGCCGGCGAGGCGCATTACGAAGAGATGAAAGCGGCGGTCATGGAAATCGTCGGCCTGCGCTTCAGGCCCGAGTTTATCAACCGGATCGATGACGCGGTGGTCTTCCATCCATTGGGGCGCGAGCAAATCCGGGCGATCAGCGAAATCCAGATCGAATACCTGCGCAAACGCCTGCAGGACCGCGAAATCGGTTTCGAAATCAGCACGGCCGCGCTCGACAAACTGGGCGAAGCGGGCTTCGATCCGGTTTATGGCGCAAGGCCGCTGAAACGGGCCATCCAGCATCAACTGGAAAACCCGCTGGCCCAGGAAATCCTGGCCGGCAAGTTTGCGGCGGGCGACGTCGTCAAAGTGGACGTGCACAATGGCGAGCTGAGCTTTACGAAAGGCTAAGCGATATCGGGTGGGCGGCACGGCGCTGCCCACCCTGATCATGCTATTTTCTTTCCCTCAGCAAGTCGCGGATCTCAGCCAACAATAGCGCTTCTTTGGTAGGCGCGGGCTCCGGCGCAGTTTCCTGTTTTCTTCTGAAGCGATTGATAAGTTTGACTATCATGAAAACGGCGAAGGCAATAATCGTGAAGTTAACCAAAGTCTGAATGAAATTGCCGTAATTAACCGTTACGGCAGGCGTATCCAGGGTGGCTTCCTTTAACGTTACTGCCAGATTGGTGAAGTCGACGCCGCCGACCAGCATGCCGATCGGAGGCATAATGATGTCGTCGACCAGCGATGAAATGATTTTGCCGAAAGCGGCTCCGATAATAATGCCGATGGCCATGTCGATGGCGTTGCCTTTAACGGCGAATTCTTTAAATTCACGTAATATGCTCATAATTGACTTCCCTCATGGTTATTATTTAGAAGCAAGCTGTCAGACTGTTTTTAAAGGCAGTGAAAGCGTCCAGACTATAAAATGAGCTTGTTCATACAGATTCTTTTGAATCGGCTACCTTGATCCGCCCATCTTAAGGAGAAAGACTATGAATATTAATGATGAGTTCAGACCGCCAGTGCCGCCATTCACGCGTGAGACGGCCATGCAGAAAGTCCGCATGGCTGAGGATGCATGGAACAGCTGCGATCCGCAGCAGGTCGTTCTGGATTATACGATCGACAGTCAGTGGCGTAGTCGCATCGAATTTCCGAAAGGCCGGGAGGAAATCATCCGGCTTCTGACGCGCAAATGGGTGCGTGAACAGGAATTCAGGATAATCAAGGAACTTTGGGCGCATGAAAATAACCGCATCGCGGTGCGTTTCGTTTATGAATGGCACGATTATGTCAACAACTGGTTCCGCTCCTATGGAAACGAAAACTGGGAATTCGATGCGAACGGCCTGGTACAGAAGCAGTTCGCCTGCATCAACGACATGCCCATCGAGGAATCGGAACGCAAATTCCACTGGCTTCCGGGGCGCCGGCCCGATGATTATCCAGGCCTCAGCGAACTCGGTTTGTAACCATTTTCTATTGCGGCGTTTAAGATTTTACTATGTGGATTCAGAAAGAATTTAAACTGAAAGCGCGGCCCCGCGGTTTTCATCTCGTCACCGATGAAGTGCTCAGAGCCATACCGGAACTGGCAAGCATCCGGTGCGGGCTGCTGCATATATTGCTGAAGCATACGTCAGCCTCGCTGACGCTGAATGAAAATGCCGACATGACCGTGCGTCAGGATTTCGAGAGTTTTTTCAATAGAGTAGTGCCGGAAGACGAGCCTTACTATCGGCACAACTACGAAGGCAGCGACGATCTGCCCGCGCATCTGAAAAGCAGCATCCTGGGCTCCACCTTAACCATTCCCATCACCAACGGCAGGCTGAATCTGGGCATCTGGCAAGGCATCTATCTGTGCGAGCATCGGAATCATGGCGGCAGCCGGAGTCTGGTAGTGACGATTCAGGGTGATGATTGATCCGATTGCTGGCTGTTTCTGTAAATCTATAAAAATTCGATATTATTAGGATGCAATTTTTTAACCTGCAATTCGTTGAAATATCAGGATAATCGCCGGAAAGCTTAAGGCATCGAAAGTTACCCCTGCCTGTCCATTATGTATAACATGGATGTTATCTTGTATTATTTAGCAGTCGACAAATTATTGGTTGCAATATATACACTTATCAGGTAAGGCTTGCATGATGGATAAATTGATTCTCGTACTCGTCGCGATATTAGTATCTGCTGGCGCTTGGTTTTTCTGGCATGAGGCACAAACTGAAGGATTCAACATCATCACGTTAGTGACCATCCTTGTTCTCGGAACAGACAACTACCGCCTTAGAAAAACTATTAAGTCTCTTGGCGAAACAACCTCGCGAGACCGTGATCAGTAAAGGCCTGTTAAATATCTACCGAGCCTGTGGACTGGATTGCTAAATGTCATCATGCCGGGTTTCCGCTAAAGCTCCAACCCGGCCTACACAAATCACAGCCGGGGCTGGGATATGAAATATGCCGACCTGAATATCCATTTTTCAGGCTCAAATGATATAAGGACAAAATCATGGCTAGATTGAACCAGTTCGACAGAATTGACCATTTGATGATCGAGGTGGATGATCCTCAGGCTAGTTATGAGGATTTTTACAGGAAGTTTGCATTGCCTCAAGCTTGGCCTTTGATTACCTCCGACAGATATGCAAGCATAGGAATGAATTTCGGCAACGCCAATATTGAACTTATATCGTTCAAAGAGAGATTTGGCATCACAAATACCGAATATTCAGGGCTCAGCGGAGTTTGCCTTACAAGTCAAACCGACAGCGAAAATATACGAGCCGGCTTGAATGATGAAAGCATAGAACTGCTGGATGGCGAGGATACCCAAGGGTATAAGACATTCGTCATTGCCGGCAAGGAAGTTCCAACTGTTTTTGTCTGTTACTACAAATTTAATACAGACGGATGGAAAGCGCGCCTTAGCGAAGAATACAAAAAATCGAATGGCGGGGCTTTTGGCATTGCCAAAATAGAAGAGGTTTGCATTAACAACCCGTTGTTAGAGAAGCATGAGTTTAAATTCGATCAGTCCGACTCGGTAAAATTACGATTCTCCAAAACGCCTGAAGTACGATTGAAATCGACACAAAATGATTTTATAGGCAAATCAATCGTTGTTGGCGAGACATTATTCTCATTCTGCTGATGATTAAGCATATTCTAACTTATGCTGATCAGCGCTGTAGGCTGGGTTGCTAAACCCAGCATTTCGATATTATCTATGCCGGGTTTACGCTAAGACTCCTGCTTAGCCTGGATGCTGAACATATCTTTGCTTAGACAATCAGGGCTGGTGTATAAGATAGGTTATCCTAAATGGCCGCAACGCAAATTACGCTGGGCTCCCGAATAGTTTCCGATAGATCGGGCCTGACGATGTGTTCGCCTGCCGCCATTAATCACACCGCGGAATCATTAAGCACAGGAGATTGGACAATGCCACTAACCAAGATAGCCTCGCTTGCTGTACTGTGTTGCCTTGCCGCTGGTTGCGCTAATAAACTCGGCAGCTATCCTCCAGGGCAATGGATAGATTTGACCTATGATTTTTCCCCGGAAACCATCTATTGGCCAACAGCTGAGCCGTTCCAATTAGACACCGTCTCTGCCGGCGTGACGGAGAAAGGGTATTACTATTCAGCCTACAAGTTCTGCGCTGCTGAACATGGCGGCACTCATATCGATGCGCCAATCCATTTCGCGGCCGGGGGCAAAACAATAGATCAGATCCCGATGACGAAGCTGATTGCTCCGGCAGTCAAAATAGATGTTTCACAGAAGGCGACGGCAGATCGGGATTACCAAATCAGTGTAGAAGATTTCAACGCCTGGGAATCTCAGCACGGGAAGGTACCGGAAGGGAGCATAGTGTTGCTGCAAACGGGGTATGGACAGTATTGGCCTGACCGGCTCAAGTATTTAGGTACCGACAAGCGAGGTGCTGAAGGCGTAGCCGAGCTGCATTTCCCGGGACTGCATCCTGAAGCGGCCAAATGGTTAGCCAGTAGCCGAAGAATTAATGCGATAGGCATAGACACAGCCAGCATTGACTACGGGCAATCGCAGTTGTTTGGCAGTCATACAGCACTGATGGGCCAGAGCACGCCTGTATTTGAGAATGTCGCAAACCTGGACAAAGTGCCGACAGTGGGCGCGCAGGTGATCGCGCTTCCGATGAAGATTAAAGGGGGCAGCGGGGCACCGTTGCGGATAATCGCTTTCACGCCGGATGGGGCGCATTAATCGCATTGCAGGATGGGTGGGCTAACCCGGCATGGAGGCATACAGGATTGTATCGGGAAAAGTGTTGACGCATTGCATCCGTCCAGGTGCTAATATCCGGTCAAGATTTCTATAGGTAACGCCATGAAAAGCAATGCCCCCATCCGAAAACTCCCCGCTAATATCGTCGGTAAGGACTATGTCGTAGGCGACTTGCATGGCTGTTACGGTCTGCTTGAGCAATTGTTGAATGAAGTGGCGTTCGACAAGACCCGTGACCGGCTGTTTTCGGTCGGCGATCTGATCGACCGGGGACCCGACTCGCTGCGTTGCCTGCAATTGCTTGAGGAATCGTGGTTTTACGCAGTGCGGGGCAATCACGAACTGATGATGCTGGATTTCTTTTCATCTTACCTGGCGACTGGAAAGTTCGATCCGCTGGAGGACATTGTTGATAATGGATTTCTGGAGTACGGCGGAGACTGGGTGAGCGGCTATGTTGACTCTGACCGGCATTGCATGACGCAGGAATTTAATCGCGGATTGATTTTGGCGTTACAGATGCCGCTGGTATGGGTCGTAGGAGAAGGAAGCAACCGATTCCATATCATTCATGCCGATCTGGTCAGACCGGATTATAAAACCGCCGATCATATTGTCTGGCTGGACAGCGATATTGACCAGTGGCTTGAGCGGCAATTAATACCGCCCGAAGCTGAACGGCAACTTTACTGGAGCCGGGCACTGATGTCGAGCCACTTGGCCGAACAGGAAGTTGCCGGGACGCAAGCCGGCCTTTCTCTGACCTTTTGCGGTCATACTTATGCCGCTAAACCACGCCAGCTGCTATCCCACCTGTGCCTGGATACCGGCGCTTTCGTGTCCTGGTGGTCCAGGATCTATGGTGAAGAAGGCGACAATTCAGGCCTGACGCTATTTGATGTGCAGGAATCAAGGTGGGTTTCGGCATCCTATATGCGGGACGGTGTTTCCTGGAGTGAAGTTTCAGCGAAGTAGCCGGGTTGATTCTGGATACTGATCATGCCGGAGATTGATGTTTTTTCACAACTCGCTATATCAAGGAGACCACATGATTAAAGCATTTCAGATCCTTTTTATAGTCTTGCTTGCTGCGTGCAGTCAAGTTGACTCAAGCCGTAACGCTTCGGCGGCAAAGATGCCGATTGCAATTGCCGGCATCGATTCAAAGACCGTTCTCAATAAAGCAGGCGAATATAGCGTCAGGGTATCAGGCATGAAAAACGATGTGACCATTAAAGCCGGGAATACCGTCAGCCAGTTGCTTGTCTCCGGAGTCGATAACAACATTACCGTCGAGGAAACGGCCGTTGTTCAAAGCATCAGTCTTGCGGGCAGCAATAACAAAGTCTATGTTCCAGCCGGATTCCAGGCGAAAACTATGTATTCAGGCTCAAAAAATGCCATTATTGAAAAACAAAAGTAATATTCAATGGACTCGGCATTTGCAGGTGGCAGTTTTTTTTGTTCACACCGGCATGCCATTACTACTGGGATCACAATGAAATATAAAGGAATCATCTTTGACTTTAACGGCGTTTTGCTCTGGGACGCGCCGCTTCATGTTCAGGCATGGCAGGCGACGGCCCTTCGGCTCAGGGGCACTGAATTGAATGACGATGAATTTTCAATCCATGTACACGGCCGCACTAACGCTCACATTCTTGGCTATCTCACGGGCCGTATGCTTCATGGAACAGAGATTCTTGACCTCATTCAAGTCAAAGAATCAATGTACCGAAACTTATGCTTAAAAAATCCCGACAGGTTTGTCTTGTCTCCAGGTGCACAGGCACTGCTAGACTTCCTTGCCTCCGAGGGCATACCGCGAACAATCGCAACGGCCTCGGAAAGAACGAACCTCGATTTTTTCGTGCATCATCTTGGCCTGGCAAAGTGGTTCGATCTGCAGCGGATCGTCTACGACGACGGTTTCCTTCCCGGAAAGCCCGCACCCGACATGTATGTGAAGGCGGCCGCAAACATTCAAGTGCCGCCGCACGAATGTATCGTTGTCGAGGACGCCATTTCCGGATTCAAGTCCGCGCATGCCGCAAATATCGGATACATCGTGGGCCTTGGCCCGCGTGCAACGCACGGCAGGCTTCTGGCCTGCGAAGGCGTATCGGCCGCAATCGAGAGCTTCGAGCAGTTTCCTCGCCAGATGCTGCTGAATGCATGACACGTAGCGGCGAATATGCCCAAAATTCGGACAAGTGATTGCTCAAAAGCTGTGCTCTTGGGCAATCGCCTCATTTAAAACGTTAAACAGGGAAGCAACTATGCATCTGCGACACATTGCGCTGGCTATCTTGATAATAGCCATTTGGGGATTCAATTTTGTGGTCATCAAGGTGGGCCTTAAAGAACTCCCGCCCATTCTGCTTTGCGCAGTCAGATTCTTTCTCGCCGCATTTCCGGCGGTCTTTTTTATCAGGCGTCCTGCCGTTCCTTTTTACCAGGTTATGGCCTTCGGATGGGTGATGTTCGTGTTTCAATTTGCGCTGCTGTTTTCCGGCATGTATGCCGGAACGACGGCGGGCCTGGCGTCTTTGGTGCTTCAGGTTCATGTATTCTTCACTGTCGCACTGGCCGTCGTGTTTCTGGCTGAGCAGCCATCGGTCTGGCAGGTCATCGGCGCCTTGACGTCGTTTTCGGGCATCGGGCTGGTCGCCGCGAATACCGGCGGCGAAATCTCGGCTTTCGGCCTGGCTTTAATCGTTGGCGCCGCCGCCTCATGGGGAGTCGGCAATCTTCTTTCCAAGAAACTGGGCAAAGTCGATATGCTGGCACTGGTGGTGTGGGGCAGTCTCGTTGCCTGGCCGCCGCTTTTGCTTCTGTCCTATCTGCTGGAGCAAGGCAGCTGGAATCTTGAGGGCTTTTCTCATCTTTCGTGGTCCACCATTGGTGCAGTCGGCTATATCGCCTATCTGTCAACTGTGCTGGGTTTCGCCGTGTGGAGCTGGCTGCTGAGCCATTATCCGGCCGCGACGGTGGCTCCGTTTACTTTGCTGGTGCCGGTGTTCGGCTTTGCGAGCTCGGCGCTGGTTCTGGGGGAGCCTATCCATCAATGGAAAATAGCCGCCGCCGTCCTGATTATTGCCGGACTGTGCATCAATCTGACCGGCGCCCGCATCGCCATGCGTCTTCGTCCCGCTTGATCCGCTCATGAAAAACCGATGACATGCAGGCCCGGTCTCGGCAAAAAATGGCTTTTCTACAATATCATCAGACTAATCAAAGGAGCTGAGCATTATGCGAAAATCGATAGCTTTACTGGGCGAATACACACCGACATTTCCGCCCCATGTTTCGACCGATGCGGCCATCGAGCATGCCCAGAATTTTCTGGATATGGACATAACAGCGGAATGGGTTTCAACGGAGGACATTAATCAGGACCTGTTTGATCGTTATTCAGGCATCTGGGTGGCACCGGGAAGTCCTTACAAGAGCATGGAGAAGACCTTATGGGCCATTCGCTATGCGAGGGAAAACAAGATTCCCTGTTTCGGCACCTGCGGCGGGTTTCAGCATATCGTAATCGAGTACGCCCGCAACGTTTTGGATTTCAGCGAGGCGCAGCATGCCGAGTACGACCCATACGCTTCAAGTCTTTTCATTTCCAGGCTGGCTTGCTCCCTTGCCGGCCGCAGGATGCAGCTTGATTTTGCGCCGGGGTCTCAGGCGGCTGATATTTACGGCAGTTTGTCGGCGAAAGAACAGTACTACTGCAATTTCGGAGTCAATCCGGATTACATCCATTTATTGAAGCAAGGGCCGCTGAAGATTTCCGGCTCGGATGCTGAAGGCGAAGTGCGCGTTATTGAGCATCCCGATCATCCATTTTTCATTGGCACGCTGTTCGTGCCGCAGGCGCGCTCCACGCCTGAACAGCCGCATCCATTGGTTACGGCTTTTTTAGGCTCCGTAGGGCTGTAGGCTGTTTTAGTTTTGTAGGGTACACATCGCGTACCTTTCCGAACTTGTGGTGTGCCGAAAAGACTTGAAGTGGTACGCGGTGTGTGCGAGGATGTGAAAGTATTCGTTTTTTGAAATCTTTACCACAATATATTGTGAGCTTTATATTTGTATCTAACAATATATAGATATTAAAGAGAAAAATTCTGAATACTTTCACAGTCTCGTACCCTACATGGATTTCGCCTTGATTTCGGCAGGGCAGCGGGTAGGCCTAAAGCTCCAACCCTGCCTATAGATGCCGCGCCAAGGCTGAGTTTTTGGCTCAATAGCGATCCCTAACCCGCCCCGTCATTTCCTCACAATAAACGTCCCCGGAATCATGCCCATGTAGCAGCTCCAGCTGATTGCGCCCATTTGCTGCGGCGTGAATTCGACGACTTGCAAGCCGGGTTTCAGGTCAATGGTCATATCCAGCGTCGGAACGATGATTCTTTTGTTGCAGCTGGACAGTTCCTTGACGTTGATGATCCATTTGACCGGAATGCCGTAGCGCAGGTTGAATTTGTCCGGCTTGTACGCGGTGGCTTCGGCTTCCATGTAAATGACCTGATAGCCATCTTGAAGGTGCGACCCGGCGTCGGCATGGTCATGCCGCCAGGTCATGAAGCGCTCCTGAAATGCCAGCGACGCTCTTGACCACAATGAATTGACATCATAGCCGGAGCCCGAAATCAGGAGGCTGCGGTTGAGCATGGCCGCTCCGAGCAGCAGGATGATGACGGCCGAGATTTTCATGAACCGCTGCGTGGCGCCGCTGGAAATCATGCCGGCAAAGTAGCCGAATGCCAGCATGACGGGCAGCGTGCCCAACGCAAAGACGGCCAGCATGGTTGCGCCCGCTAAGGCGCTGCCCGTGCCGGCGGCCATGATATACATGGCCTGCAAGGGGCCGCAGGCGATCATCAGGCCGTTCAGCAAACCGATGATGAAGGGATTGGACGTGCGCTGGCGCCGCCTGACCAAGAAACGGTTAACGAAGAAAGGCAGGCGTATGTGCAGGCGTCTTAAGCCGCTGAACGCCTCCAGCATGCTCAATCCGTAAAGGATCAGGAATACGCCCGCCACGGCCGACACCATACTGCGCATGCCCAGGGTAAAGGTAATGGCGCCGCCGATCAGTCCGAACAGGGCGCCGAAGCCGGAATAGGACAGCGTTTTGCCGAGACCGTAAAGCAAATGGCTGAAATAATTCGGCTTGCCCGATTTTGCGCCGGCTACCGTATAGCTGATGACAAAACCGCCGCACATGCCGATGCAATGGAAGCTGGTCAAAACGCCGACCAGAAACAGCAAGCCGTAGTTGGCTGTTTTCCCGATGTCTTCCAGAGATAGGTCGAGCTGAACGAATTTGTTCAATTGCAGCAGCAGAATGATGCCTGTGATGGCGACGATAATGTGGAAAAGGCGTTTGCCCAGGCCAGCCGGTTTATGCCGGGCGCGGTTCGAACATTCATAACCGGCCGATTTGACTGCCGCGCAGACTGTCTTGAGCGATATGATGTCGTTGTCCAGATCCAGCGTCAGCGTTTCGTCAGTAAAGCTGGCCTGCGCCTTGATGACGCCGGGAAGGCCGGCAACCGCTTCGACAATATGATTTTCGCAGTCCGCGCATTGCATACCGGTGACAGGCAGTTCGTAATGTTTGGGTTTCATATTGCGATGAAGAATAAGGGTGATTAATAGATTGTATGAGACTTGTGCCGGTTTGCCAATGCATCCGGATGCAGTGATTTAGCCTGCGTACGCGGCTAAAAAATTATCGCCGGTTCTCTATCAATCCGATGCGTTTAATTATAATGAGCCTGAAAGTTAAAAATTTGGCAAATATCTGACCGGCAGGTTGAACAGATGAATAAAGAAGATTACATGCGCAGAGCCATTGAGCTGGCTTTGCAGGTTCCCGAGTTTCCGTTCGGCGCCGTTATCGTAAGGCGGGCGACCGGTGAGATTGTCGCCGAAGGTTTCAATCAGTCGGTGCTGAATCCGGCCTGGCATGGCGAGATGGTCGCGATCAACCATTGCGCGCAGTCCCATCCATCAGCGGACTGGCGCGAATTCGATCTGTATACGACGGCGGAACCGTGCCCGATGTGCCAAAGCGCGATCGAATGGGCGGGTATCGGCACGGTTTATTACGGCACGTCCATTCCTTATCTGCAAAACCGGAACTGGTGGCAAATTGATATCCGCGCGGAGGAAATTGCCGCCAGAACCCCGTTCCGGAACAGCCGCGTCGTCGGCGGCTTACTGGAGGCCGAGTGCAATGCATTGTTCGATAAGGCGCCCAGGGGCATGTTCCATAAGGCGACTTAGCGCAATTGATGGGCTCTTGTCATAAAAGAGTAATATAGGTTTTCTACAATATGAAGATTTAATAATCACTCAATTAATTATGTCCAGTTTTAAAATTCTCGTTGTTGAAGATGAAGATGCTATCAAAGGCATGTTAATGCTGGTATTGGAGCAGGCCGGTTTTACGCCGATTGCAGCCGCTGATGCGGAAGAAGCGCAGAGAGTCCTCGATGATAATTTACCGGACTTGATTCTGCTGGACTGGATGCTGCCGGGCATCAGCGGCGTTGAATGGGCCAGGCGCCTGAAGAAAGACCAGACGTATCGGGAGCTGCCCATTATCCTGTTGACGGCGCGCGGCGAGGAAGAAGACAAGGTCAAAGGGCTGGAAATCGGCGCCGACGATTACATGACCAAGCCTTTTTCGCCCAAGGAACTGATAGCGCGAGTCCGCGCCGTACTGCGCAGAAGCGGAAAAATTCAGGGCGCGGCGCAAATAGAACTGGGCGATCTGGTGCTCGATACCGAACAGCACCGCCTCAGCATCGGAGACAAGCAACTGGACGTGAGCCCGACCGAGTTCCGCTTGATGCAGTTTTTCATGACCCACCCCGATAAGGTGTACAACCGCACGCAACTGCTGGATCAGGTCTGGGGGCGCAGCGTCTATATCGAGGAGCGCACGGTCGACGTGCATATCCGCCGGCTCAGGAAAATCCTCGGCGAATACGGCAGAGAGGATCTGGTTCAGACCGTGCGCGGCTTCGGCTACCGGTTCTCAGTGACAAGCTAGGTTATGAGCTTCTGGCAAAAAGAGATCGGCATTGCGCTGCTGCTGTTTTTGGCCGCGTTAGTGGCAGGCAGTCTAACAGGGCATGTTTTGTTGTTTGTGTTTCTGGTGATGTTGGGGCTCTGGATCAGTCAGTTATTCCAGATCAGCCGGTTTGAAAGATGGGTAAGCACAGGCGGGCGCGGCAAATACCCTAAAGCGACCGGTGTCTGGGAAGATATTTACTATCATGTCTACCGCATCAAAAAAAACGAGAAAAAACGCAAGAAGAAACTGAGCAAGATGATAGATCAGTTTCGCAAGTCCACGGAAGCCTTGCCTGATGCCGCCGTTGTTTTGGGGGCGCATGACGAAATCGAGTGGACCAACAAAGCGGCCCGAGAGGTTCTGGGACTCCAGCAGACCGATAAAGGCCAGCGCATTCCCAACCTGATCCGTTTCCCCGAGTTTATCCGTTACCTTAAATCCGGCCATTACGATGAGGCGGTCATGCTGCCTGCACCGGTGGACCACAGCCTTACATTGGCCGTGCGGATTGTTAAATATGGCGCCGGACTGCGGCTGCTGTTGGCACAGGATGTCACGCAGCTGAAAAAAATGGAACGGATGCGCAAGGATTTTGTTGCCAATGTCTCGCATGAACTCAGAACGCCGTTGACAGTGTTGAAAGGCTATCTGGAAACCATGCAGGACATGGATGACGGCAATTCACCGTTGCTGACGCATTCGGTTCAGCAAATGCAGGGACAGACCGAGCGGATGCAGCATCTGGTCGATGACCTGTTGCTGCTGACGCGGCTGGAAACGCAACAGAAGAAAGTGCAGTGCGTCGACATTCCGGCTTTATTAAACCAGATCTGCAAGGAAAGCGACGCGCTGGAAACGGCGGCCGGGCGCATCGAATTATCGCTCGAAACCGATGCGCATATTGTCGGCGAAGAACAGGAATTGCGCAGCGCTTTCACGAATCTGCTGGGCAACGCCTTGAAATATTCGCCCGATGATTCGAAAGTGAAAATACGCTGGCATCGATCCGAAGACGCTCTCATGCTGGATGTCGAAGACCAGGGCGAAGGCATCGCCGCGGCCGAAATCCCTCGCATTACCGAGCGCTTTTACCGGGTTGAAGTCAAGCGCAGCAAGAAAGTCAACGGCACTGGGCTGGGCCTGGCTATCGTCAAGCATGTGCTGATGCGTCATGACGCCAAATTGGACATCGTCAGCGAACTGGGCAAGGGCAGCCGTTTCAGCTGTTGCTTTCCTGCGGCACGGCTTTGCAGCTGATGCTT
Source organism: Methylobacter sp. Wu1 (assembly GCF_036553575.1). Classification (NCBI taxonomy): domain Bacteria; kingdom Pseudomonadati; phylum Pseudomonadota; class Gammaproteobacteria; order Methylococcales; family Methylococcaceae; genus Methylobacter; species Methylobacter sp. Wu1. The sequence goes on from NZ_JAZHOC010000061.1 coordinate 87,926, forward strand.
TCATTTACTTCTTAGCGACTCGATCGGACCTTTAAATACCTCAAATCCTTGCCGGCTGTATTTCAATTCGGCAGGCAGCAATTATAAATTCGCTTATAATTGAGACGGGCCATAAATAAACAAGCGAAGCAGACGTCATTCTGCCTGTGGTTTTAACTGTTCTCATTGAAGCCGTTTTCAGCTCAGGCACAATGTTTTTTCGACAGATTATTATGCGTTTGTTTTTGCTGGCCGCAGCAAGACTTTACAACAAAATAATAAAAAATGTAGCGGACTGTTTGCCGGATGATCAGTCGGCATCCGGCGTTCTGCTATTGATTCAAGCAGTGGAGGAAGAAAATGAGCGCGTTGATCAAGAAGTTATTGAACTATCTTTTAATCGGAATTTTGGCAGTTATTCCTATTGTTATAATTTTACAAATCATCATCTTTGTAAAAGACCGGGTTGCCGACCTGTTTCAGCTGGTTTACGGTTATTCGGTCAGTTATGCTTATACGTTGCTGATTTTTGCCGTCAGCTTCATCATTCTCGTTTCCATCGGTCGTCAGATAGCCAAACAGGGGCGTCCCTGGTTTATTGCCGCTTTTGAGCATGTTATCGACAGAATTCCTTTTTTGAACACCGTTTACAGGGTTATTAAGAAAGTCATAAATATGTTCTCCTCCCATGACAAGAGCATCGCCAAAGAGGTCGTCTATGTGGAATACCCGAAAGACGGAGTCTGGGTGCCTGCCTATGTCACGAACCGGTTCAATGAAAAGTACGTGCTTTTCGTGCCTACCTCGCCGAATCCGACATCGGGATTTACCGTCATCGTCGATAAGTCAAAGATCGTCAGATCCAACATGAATATTGAAGAAGCCACCAGTTTTATTGTCAGCGTTGGCGTCGATTTTAATAAAGATACGGAAGTGGGCCAGTTACCCCGGTAAGAACCAACAAGGATTGGTTTACCAAGTCAGCCCGGGATCAAGCGAAAAACAGAGCGACATGCAATAGAGATATTACTAGATGAGATTAACCTGGATGAAATCAATAATTAGAATAACCGTTATGCTGTCATGGGCGGCAATTGCCGGCTGCAATGGAGAAGATCAGCCGGCCGCGGCTGCCGATAGCGAGGTGCTGAAGGCCGAGAGGGAAGCGCTGGAAAAGGCCAAGGCGGTCGAGCAGACGGTTCTGGATGCAGCCGCGCAGCAGCGGCAGCAAATCGAGCAAAGCACGCAGTAAAGCGATGCCCTCATGCGGAATGGGGGGCGGCTTACTCTCCCCATTTTGTCTGTTTTGTGTTTGATAGTTTTTGATTGACTTTGAACGTTTTGCTTGTTATGAATGAGCTTGCGTACTAGCAATAAAAACGGCAAAAATACAATAAACACAAACAATTACATGAGGGGAGTGCAGTTATGGAATCTAATGACGGTGTCGCTGCAGGCGACTTGCTGGTGAAATTAACCCGATTGGAAGATCAGGTGTCAACGCTTTCCAAGGAGCTGGAATCAAGTAAGAATACCATCAGTCTGCTAAAGCTGTCGCTGACCGAGCGCGATTCACGCATTTATGAATTGGAGTCAAAACTGACAGCGGCGCAAAACACGCAACTAAAAACAACGGTTAACTGGATTGAGCGTTGCAGGCATCAAATCAAAAGCGGCGTGGACGAAAAATACATCAATCCGACTTTCGCTAAAATCCGCCAGCGCATCGAGACCATGCAGCGATTGGTCTACGAAACCAGGGATCTCGTCAACCAGAAAGTAACCGTCATTCAAGCAAATATCCACGACTATTCCGCCTTGATCAAGCAGTGGCCCGAACAAGCCAGACTGTATTTTGAACAAGGCGTTGTCGAGCCTCTCAACTCGTTGGTCAATGAAACGGTTGCATCAACCTACAGCTATTTGAAAGCCATCCGGGACATGACTGAGCAGAAAATCCTCTATCCTTGCAAAGTCATCTATGACGAAATTGTCGTCGCGGTCCTGGCGCTGCCTTCACAGAGCCGGATTATTCTTCAGGTGTGGCTGATCGACCCTGCCAGACAGCAAATGGCCGTATTGCCTGAGTTAGGCTTGAAACTTTCTGCCAGCGCCCTGGCATGGCTGGGCAAGTCGATCAATCAATTAAGAGCGTTGATTGATCGCGTAGTTGAAGCGATAGGAAACGCCATTAAAAGCTCATCGTTCTGGAATGGAAATCAGCCGATACAAACGGCTTGAATAGACGGGAATTAATGGGTTTGGCTAGTGCATAAAAGCCCTGTCCGGATATTCCTGACAGGGCTTTCGTTTAAGTGGAGATATCGCCGGCTATTTCACCAGACTCAACAGGATGCCGGCCGCGACCGCCGAGCCGATCACGCCGGCCACGTTCGGGCCCATGGCATGCATGAGCAGGAAGTTGTGCGGATTGCTCTCCAGGCCCAGCTTGTTGGCCACGCGCGCGGCCATCGGCACGGCCGAGAC